>CAIYHK010000069.1 GCA_903925985.1 uncultured Actinomycetes bacterium | reverse complement strand
GTGATCCTTGATCCGTACACCAATGAGTCGGCTTGGATTCTTCCAACCGCAACCCGAATCCTCAATCACTTTGCTGGTTCCGCCGTTAGGGCCAACTTTGTCCTCACCTGCAGTACCGAAGAGGCGCGCACTTTCCTAGGGCCAATTGCAGATGAAGTTCTTGCGTTTTGCGATCCAAACAGAATTTTTGTGAAATCCCTCGGACTCAGTGAAGTGCCCGCCTTCGTTTTGCTGCGCAGCGACGCCACGGTGGTGTCGGGCGCACAGGGCTGGAACGCCAGTGAGTGGCAAGGGGTTGCCGATGCAATCACAAACTTGACCTCTTGGACCCGCACCCTCTTGCCGGCTGCATCGGATCCGCGTGCATTCAAGGGCACGCCAGCACTTGGTTGATCTTCCCGTCAACGACGTCGTTGACGACCTCAAATCAGTTCTAGTGGCAAGCACCACTGCGCTGTTGATTGCGCCACCAGGTGCGGGAAAAACGACAACTGTGCCATTGCACTTGCTCAACGAGCCGTGGATGAATGGGCGCAAAATCCTGATGCTCGAGCCACGCCGATTAGCCACTCGTGCGGCGGCTCAACGCATGGCGCACACCACCGGCACAAAGGTTGGATCCCTCATCGGTTACCAAACACGTGATGACCGAGTGCTTGGTGCGGATACTCGCATCGAGGTAATTACCGAAGGCATCCTCACTCGCCGCATGATGAATAACCCAACACTTGACGATGTTGGACTGGTCATATTTGATGAAGTCCACGAGCGCAACTTGCCAACAGATCTCGGCATCGCCCTCACCCTTGACGTCATGCGGCATCTACGGCCCGATCTTCGACTACTTGCAATGTCTGCAACGCCCGATGCGCGCACACTGGTACCAACTTTGAAAAATGCCACTGGCGAGCCCGCTCCGATCATTGAATCGCTCGGACGCCAACACGAAGTGACGGTCGTATGGGATCCAAAACCGCAGAAAGAATGGCTTGATTCAGCGGTTACTCGTGTCGTAATCCGGGCACTGAATGAAACTGAAGGTGACGTACTCGTGTTCCTACCTGGCATGGGTGAAATCAACCGTGTGCGCCAGAACCTCAACGCGCAAGTCATCGCGAGTCGACATTCAAATGTGCAAATACATCGGCTTGCTGGAGCTTTGTCACAGGCCGAGCAGGACGCGGCCCTACAACTTGATCCACTTGGGCAGCGGCGAGTGATCCTTAGCACCGATATCGCCGAGACTTCACTGACTGTTGATGGAGTGACCGTGGTGGTTGACGCCGGACTCGCGCGAGTACCGCGATTTGATTCACGCACCGGCATGACACGCCTCACAACAATTCCTTGCTCGCGAGCTAACGCAGAGCAGCGTGCGGGTCGAGCCGGCCGCACGCAGCCCGGAACCGTCTATCGCCTTTGGAGCAAGATTGAACACGGGAGTCGGCGTGCGCACCTCGCACCTGAGATCACTGAAACGGAACTCACTTCTCTCGCACTAGACCTCATCATCTGGGGTACTGATGAGTCTGCACTTTGTTTTCCCGATCCCCCGCCGAAAGCCGCTTTGAAGCAAGCGCGTGAACTTCTCCAAGCACTCGGTGCAATAGATGAGCAGTTCAAGCCGACCGAACTCGGGCGCGACATCGCCGCACTTCCAGTTCACCCACGCTTGGCCGCAATGATCCAGCGCGCCAAAGATGAATCCGCAGACGATGCATGGACCGCGTGCATTGTTGCCACACTGGTGGAAGAGCGCGACATTCTTCGCGGTCAGCATGACTCGTTACCTATTGATCTCGCATTGCGAGTTGATCTTGTTGCTGGCCATGCACACCACGACACGATTGACCGCCGCGCTGTCGAAAACGTTTCCCGGCGTGCGAGTGATCTTGCACGACGGGCGGGCGTTCGTGAATCCTCAGTGATTGCAGAGCATTGTGGTCAGCTTCTTCTCGGCGGATTTCCCGATCGATTGGCCACAAAACGAAGTGGTGTCGGCCAATTTCAGCTCCGTGGAGGAAGCGCTGCATGGGTTGCCAAAGGAGACAACCTCGCTGAATCACCATTTATCGTCGCAATTGATCTTGATGGTGATCGAAAAAATGCACGTGTTCGACTTGCTGCCTCGGTATCCGTGGGAGACATTGAAGTTGCATGCAGGGATCGAGTCCGTAAGGAATCCGTTCTCATCTTTGATAAGGAAAAAGACGACTTCGTACTACGCACCGAAGTGCTCTTGGACAACATGCGCCTGCTGAGCGAGACACGACGCCCCGAGGTCAGCGTTGAAGCTCTTGATGCGCTGATCGACAGAGTGCGCACAACACGGCTTGCGGCATTGAAGCTAAGTGATGAATTTCGGCGCTTGCAGCGGCGAATGCAATATGTCCGTGGTGCCGACGGTGAAACCTGGCCCGACTGGACAGATGCGGCCCTAATCGCAAACCTCGAGTTGTGGCTACTGCCGTACATTGGGCAGTGTCGCGACCTCGCTGACATGCGATCGATGGACCTCGTGATGGTTTTGCAGTCGGGACTCTCATGGGATCAGTCCACGCAGTTCAGCGCTCTAGCGCCAACAGAGTTTTCGCTTCCGAACGGGCGTGTGCGCAAACTCGAGTATCCGGCTGACATGAATCCACTTTTGCGAGTGCGCGTTCAGGACCTATACGGAGTTGATGTACATCCTGCAATTGTGAATGGCAAGGTGCCATTAGTGCTCGAATTGCTTTCGCCCGCAGACCGGCCAATTCAGACCACCAGTGATCTACCTGGATTCTGGAAGGGCAGTTGGCGTGACGTCCGAAAAGACATGGCTGGCAGATACCCAAAACATTCATGGCCTGAAGATCCGGCTACCGCAAAACCTCCAAAGTGACCTACCGTTGAACCATGGCTGAGTTCGATTTCACCGAGTTGTTTCCTCTCACAAAGGACACGACCAACTACCGCTTGATATCCAAAGAGGGAGTTTCCTTGGTGGACACGCCACTTGGGAAATTTCTGAAAGTCGACGCATCAGCAATCACACATCTCACCGAAGTTGCCATGCACGACATTGCGCACTTTCTTCGGTCTGGACACCTTGAGCAGCTGCGCAAAATCCTTGATGATCCAGAAGCAAGTGATAACGATCGATTTGTCGCTCTTGATCTCCTGAAGAACGCAAGTATCTCAGCGGGCGGTGTTCTTCCCATGTGCCAAGACACAGGCACGGCAATCGTTAAGGGCAAGAAAGGCCAGTTTGTATTCACTGAAGGTGGCGACGAAGAAGCAATAGCACGCGGTGTCTTCAACACGTACCAGAAGAGCAATCTGCGCTACAGCCAGATGGCACCTCTCAATATGTACGACGAGGTGAACACGGGCAACAACTTGCCAGCGGAAATCAAAATTTCTGCGACCGATGGCGCGGAATACAAGTTCCTATTCTTGGCAAAAGGTGGCGGTTCTGCCAACAAGAGTTACTTGTTCCAAGAAACGAAAGCGCTTCTGAACGAGAAGACCCTCCTGCCATGGGTGTTC
>CAIYHK010000068.1 GCA_903925985.1 uncultured Actinomycetes bacterium | reverse complement strand
CACGACCCTGGCGACCCGGCCTTGGGCTGGTTCGCCGAAGTGCTGAACTCAATTGCTGCCCAGGACTACCCGTCTTTGCAGGCCCTGTTCCTTGTCTCAGACGGAGAATGGACTGACTCGGTCACGGCCGCCATTGAGGCCACCCTGCCAACGGCAATTGTCCGCACCGTGGCTCCCGGGGCGAGTTTTGGCACCGTTGTGAATCAGGTGTTGAAGGTAGTGGAAGGAGACAATGGTTTCTTTCTCCTGATGCACGATGACGTCGCGCTTGAGCCGGGCGCTGTCCATGAGTTGGTGCTTGAGTTATATCGCTCAAACGCCGGTGTTGTTGGTCCAAAGATTGTTGACTGGGATGACCCATCGCTCTTGCAACACGTCGGCTTTGCGATGGATGCCACTGGCGAGCTTGATCCCGTAATTGAAATTGGTGAGCGGGATCAGGAGCAACACGATGCAGTAGCCGATGTCTTTGTTCTTCCATCGGCTTGCTTGCTTATACGAGCCGATTTGTTCCGTGAACTTGGAGGCTACTCAAATGAAATTGAGTTCATTGGCGACGATGTTGATCTCTGCTGGCGTGCACACTTGACTGGCGCGCGCGTAGTCGTCGTGCCGACTGCACGGGTTCGCCACCGAGAGAAACTCGGCGAGAGAGCAGAGAACCTTCGTCGTGATCGGCTCGAAGCCCGAAATCGTGTTGACACCGTTGCATCGCTCACGGGCCGATTGCGTCTGCCCGGCATCTTGTTGCGGATGTTCTTCGCCGCGCTCGTGGGGTTGTCGATTGGTGTATTCACTGGTCAATCTCGACGACCCAGGTTGACACTTGGCGCATTATTCACTTTGCCCTTGCGTTTGCGAAGGGTCGTGCGCCGTCGTAAAGCCCTGAAAGTGCATAGGCGCGTTCCAGATCGAGAGATCAAGCATCTGCAATTGCGTGGATTCGCAAGGTGGCGAGTGTTTATTCGTCATCGTGTTGCAATGGGGCATACAGACTTTTCGATTAGTGGTTTAGGTGACCTCGCAGGTGAAGTGCAACAGCGTCGTCAAGCGGAAGTACGTGCACAACCACGCTCGGTTACTGCGATGTGGATTGTTTTAGCTGCACTGCTGGTGTTGGGGTCGCGTGGCCTCATCGCAAATGGAGTGTCGGCGATCGGTCAGTTCCAACCCTTCGGTGGCGGGCCAAGGTATCTGTTGCGAGAACACATCAGTGGCTGGTGGCCGTCGGGATTTGGAGCCACCGCTTTTAGCCCCACGGCAATTCTGATGATTGCTGTTTCTGGTGTTGTTGCCCTTGGGCGAATGGCTTTGTTGCACACAGCAACCGTGGTCGGTCTGTTGCTAATCGGCCCTGTCGGAATGTGGAATCTGTCGCGCTCATTTGGTGAGTACAAATCGCGTGTGGCAGCCACGATTGTTTACGCAGCAGTGCCGCTTCCATACGCTGCAATTGCTTCTGGGCAGTGGAACGTACTCACGGTGTGGGCAGCGCTGCCGGTGAT
Organism: uncultured Actinomycetes bacterium; assembly: GCA_903925985.1. Classification (GTDB taxonomy): domain Bacteria; phylum Actinomycetota; class Acidimicrobiia; order Acidimicrobiales; family Ilumatobacteraceae; genus CAIYHK01. The sequence continues at coordinate 3,223 of CAIYHK010000068.1, read as the reverse complement.
TGTGTACTACTCGCAGCAGGAACGTAATTCACGTAACACATTGAAAGTCGCAATTGTGATTGCCACACTTGCTGCATTCGTGCCGGTTGCTGCCGTGCTACTGGCTGTTGGATTCATTGTGTGGGCTGCGGTTGGGAGTCTCGCTGGGTCATCGTCTGGGGAGTCCGCCAACTACCTGCGCTTTGCATCCATCGCGGTGGCGGCTCCGCTTGTGCTGCTTGCGCCATGGAGCCTTCGTTATTTCTCGACCGACGCCTGGCCACTAGTTAACAACGGTGTATCGGGCGGCGCCGAAATGGGTGTGGCACAACTCGCTCGTTTCGGAATCGGAAAAAGTGTTTTTGGCAGTCTTTCCTGGGGCTTTTACCTGCCGCTACTGGCGGCTGTGCTTATTCCGACGGGTCGTCGCTTCATCTGGTCAGCAAAAGCTGCTTGGTGGGTACTTGTATTTGGAGCAGTTGCAGTTGCGTCAGATGCAGGTGTGCTGAAGGGGTGGCTCCCAGATGCTGAGCTGATGCTGCCATTCGTCGCTTTTGGACTCGCAGTTGCGGCGGCTGTTTCTTTGAGTGTTGCAGCAGCTGATGTGCGACGTGCACGCCTTGGTTGGCGTCAGCCAATTGCCGCATTGGCTGTAATTGGTGTGATTGTTGGGTCAGTGCCGTTGTTGGTCAATTCATTCAATGGCCGATGGAATCAGCGATCGGTATCTATTAACCAGCTACTCGCTCAGATCCCCGACAACTCGCCACAAGGTGACTCACGTGTTCTTTACTTGGGGGACCCACGAGTAATTCCTGCAGGCGCAACCGCTCTTGACTCGACTACTAGTGCTGGCGAAGTTGCATATGCGGTGGCTGACGATCGGGCACTCGCAGTTCGTAACTACTGGTCTGCACCTTCATCACTCGCAACTACCGCGGTAGAACTCGCGATTGAAAAATTGCTGCAAGGATCCACGCTTCGTGCTGGCCGCCTGTTAGCACCTCTTGGCATTAGGTACATCGTGGTGCCGATCATTGACGGTGGGCGCAGCACGCGCACGTCTCCAATTCCAGCTCCGGATGGGTTGCTCGAGAAGTTGTCATCGCAGCTGGATTTGCGCCGTCGCTATCAAGCATCTGACCTGGTGATTCTTGAAAATTCAGCGTGGCTCCCAGTCATGTCTCAGCTTGCAGAGCCGGCTCTGGGTGCGTCCAGCGGCGCGGGCGATACTGCACTTGAAGGAACTGAGTTCGGTGATGCAAGAAACTCTGGCCGTCCACTGATGCGTGGTTTCTCACAGTTCTCACGTAGCCGTGATGAGGTAGATGCGGGCACCGTTCATTTCGCCATTACACCTGATTCAAATTGGCGTCTGCGAGTCAATGGCGAAACTGTGCCTCCACGAATTGCGTTCGGATCCACCTCGGCCTTTGAGGTGCAACAGGCAGGTGCCGCAACACTGCGTTATGAAACTCCAACGTGGCGACGCGGTCTTGAACTGGCACAGATGATTCTTTGGGGCGCATGCTTCCTGCACATTGCCAACCTTGGGCGCTTACGCCGTCGCTCGCGTGATCGTGGACAAATCCACGATGATTCCCTTGTTGTGCAATTTGTGTCAGGGGAAAACCAATGAGTTTCCGGTTGCGCGCATTTGCGGTGGTGCCACTGGTGGTGGGCTTGGCTGGGTTCGTCTATGCCGTTTCTGAGGAATCAGATTCCGGGTCGATGGAGCAAGAGGCAAGTAGTGGCGCTGTTGTGGTGGGAAACACACGTTTCTGCCCCGGTATCCCCGCTGGCGATCTCGCAGATGGCGGCTATTTAACAATTGCTAACACTGCAGACATCGCTTCTGAAGCACGTATCACGTGGCTTGGGCCATCCGGTCGTCAAACTAAAACTGTCACAGTTGAGCCACACACCTCAACTGACGTAATCGCAGAGAATGTCGATCGTGTGGCATCTGCGATCGTCGAATTGGATGTGCCGGGTGCAATCGTCGAGCAACACTCGGAATCAGAAGCTGGAAACATCCGCACGCTTTGCACTGACCGCACTGCAACCAGTTGGTATTTCGCGGATGGCTTTACCGCTTCGGACAGTAATGAGTTGTTGGTATTGACCAATCCATACGCAGACGCGGCAATTATTGATCTTTCATACTCAACTGTGGCTGGGCGCCAACGACCAAATGAATATCAGGGTTTTGTAATTCCACCAAAGTCAGTTCGCGTATTGGACGTTGCAAGCATCGGTGCACGCAATGAGCAAGTTGTTTCATTTGCAATTGAAGCTTCAACCGGCAGGATCATCGCGGGCAGAGTGCAGCGGTATCGCGGATCAGGCCGTCAAGGTTTGACCGTTTCACTGGGCGCGACCCGAACATCCGGCGACTGGTGGTTCGCATTCGGCGATACATCTGCGAATACAGCAGAACAACTCGTGGTCTACAACCCGGGGGAGAAGCTGGTGTCAGTAGAAGTAGCCGTGACGGGCTTCAAACCAAAGTCGGCGATCGTTCAGCCATTCACAGTTGAGGTCAATGCGGGGCGCTCTGCTGTGATCGATATGAACGGTGTGCTGGGTCTGCCTCCTGGTAATCACGGGATATCTGTAGTGACTCTCGGTACTGGAGAAATTGTTGTCGAACGCGTCATTAACGTGATCACAGCGAATGGTCAGATAGCAACCACAGTTTCGTCGTCGCTGCCACAGGCTGCGTTGTCACAGCAGTGGGATATTGCCGAGGTGCAGCCAGGTGAGCGAATTGCCGTAGTTAACGTGACCGGAACCCGTACACAATTCGCTGTTTCAAGTTTTGGTCCCGCAGGGGAAGTGGCAATCACCGGTCTTGAGGCGATCGATCTTGCTCCTGGTGCATGTGTCATTGTCACAATCCCTGATCCGGCACCGACTGGGCCAGTGAGAGTGTCAGCAGGAGTGAATGTGATTGTTGAGTACGTCTCATCGCGTGGAGCGGGCCGAATCGGATACTCAGTGGCGCTTGCGCAAACGGTGGGCGACGAGTGAGTGCAGCGTTGCAGATCATCATTGCAGTAGCTGTAGTTGGTGCCGCATTAGTGACGGCCACGATTCGCAATCGGCGACGCGTTGCTGCGCCACCTACACAACCGCGCGGCTTGTTGCCATCACAGGTTGATCGGGCCGATTTCCCACATAGTGAGTCACCATGGTGCGTAATTGTCTTTTCGTCCGCGTCGTGTCACACATGTGCAGAGGT
>CAIYHK010000067.1 GCA_903925985.1 uncultured Actinomycetes bacterium | reverse complement strand
TGCCGGCATCACTTGACTATCCATCGTCGCAGGAAAATCTCGCTGCGTGGGAAGTGCTGAAGAAGTGGACAAAGCCATTCCATTGCGCGTTCAGCGACAGTGACCCAATTACCAAGAATGGTGAGTGGGCATTCCGTAAGAGTGTGCCGGGATGTGAAACTTCAGCACACACAACAATTGAGAGTGCTGCTCACTTCCTTCAGGAAGATCGTGGCCCCGAGCTTGCTGGGTTCGTGAATTCAGTTATTGGGTAAGCACCTATTTAAGAAGCAGAGTCTCGATTCGTCTTGTCGCCACAGTTAGTCCCACAACTGCGAGCACAATTAGTACGAGTACATGCACGAGCATGCCCCAGGTAGCTACTCCCAAGCTCGCACCGCGTACAAGTGCAGCGCCGTGGTACAGAGGGCTTAGCTGAACGATCCATCCGAAGTCGCCGTAGGCGGACAATGGGTAGAAGGTTGCCGAGAACAGAAACAACGGAAGCATGATCGTCTGCACCCAGTCGAAGTCTGCCCATGAGCGCATATATGTGGTTAGGGCCATCCCTACAGCGGCAAATGCCAAACCGATTAGTAAGCAAGCGGGCAGAGCGGCCAATATCCACCATGAACCAGCGAGGCCCAGCACCACAAGACAGGCGAGGAATGAGAGCGAGTAGATAAATCCGCGCAACATCGCCCACAAAATCTCACCTATGGCCACATCGGGAGCACCAAGTGGCGAAGCCAGCATTGCGTCGTAAGTTTTTGAATAGCGCAACTTGAAGTAGATGTTCATGGTGCTGTCATACACGGCACCGTTCATTGCCGAACTGGCCATCAACGCGGGAGCCACAAACTTTGCGTATTCGATAGACATGCCAGCAAATTCGACATCACCGATCAATGCACCAAAACCAATCCGAAACGAAAGCAGATAGAAAAGTGGTTCAAAGAAGCCAGAGATGAACACCATTGGTGTGCGCCGATAAACGATTGCGTTGCGCTCCACAATTCTCTGTGGTCGATGGGCGTTACGCAGAATTGGTGGGGCAATGCGCCAGATCAAAGTGTCTCTACTCATCTGTAAAGCCTCTTTGCGAAGAGATGGTTGCAGATAACCCATCCAGGTATAAGCCAAACCACAAGCACCAATAAATGCAGTACACACTCAGTAAAGCCAAGTGTCTGCAATATGAATCCGCGGCAGAGCTCAACTCCGTGCCACAGGGGAGTCACCCACGCGACGGGCTTCAGTAAATCTGGAAGTGAATCAACTGGATAGAAAGCACCACCAAATAGGAAAAGTGGAGTTACAACAAGTCGTTGCACGTTTGAAAATGACGTGTCATATTCCCGGCTTGCTGCCCAAGCGGTGATCCAAGCGGTGAACACGAGCCCACAAAGCATCGCTGCTGGTATCGCCGGAATAATCCCAAATGAACGCGTGTCGGGGTGCACTACAAGAACAAGTGCAACACCGCCAACTGCAATACCGATGCGAACGGCCAGCCAAAGAAATTGGCCTCGCACAACTTGAGTGGCCGTCAACCGTGTTGCCGCCATGGCTTCATAGAAGCCTTCCCATTTGAAACCACCAAGCACGGGCCACAAAGACTCCCCGGCTGCTGTGAGCATCGCAGTTGTTGCGAGTAATCCCGGGCCCAGGAATGCGGCATACGAGATGTTGCCGAGTGCATCGGCGGAAGAAGTGCGATTGTCTATTAGAGAGCCGACACCAAGCCCCATGCCAAGGAAGAAAAGCAGTGGTTGTAAAAAACTGAGTGTCAGGTTTGTCTTCCAGATACGTCGTAAAACAAACATGTGTGTTTCAAGAACACGGACTGATGCAGGAGTAGTCACGTCACTCTGCCAGTGAACGGCCAGTTAGACGCAGAAATACGTCCTCAAGTGAACTACGGCGAACAAGTGAGCTTTCAGGGCGCATTCCCCGCGTGTGTACTTCACGTAGAGCTGATTCACCATCTTCTGTGTAGACAAGGACGCGATCGGCTAGAACCTCGAGGCGCTCACCAAGACCAGTGAGCTGAGCTTCGTGCTGAGCATTTTGCCCAGCACTGAATCGGAGTTCGAGAACTTCACGGGTTGAGTAATTCGTGATGAGATCGCGCGGTGAGCCTTCGGCAACTATCCGGCCCGCATCCATCACAACCAGACGATCACACAGTTGTTCAGCTTCATCCATGTAGTGGGTGGTTAATACCAGCGTGACACCTTGCTGCTTTAGGCGGTACAAACGGTCCCAAAGAATGTGTCGTGCTTGGGGATCAAGCCCGGTAGTGGGCTCATCGAGCAACAACATCTCGGGGCGATTCATGAGTCCACGAGCGATTGTTAGGCGCCGCTTCATGCCACCACTTAATGCATCAACGCGTCCACCAGATCGGTCGGTTAACTGTACGAATTCCAGAAGCTCACGAGCCCGCTCAACACACTCCGAACGCGGGATGTCAAAGTAGCGGCCATAAATGACAAGGTTGTCCAGCGGAGTCAGCTCACCATCAAGATTGTCCGCCTGCGGTACGACCCCTAACCGATTACGAATCGCGCTGCCCGCAACGGCCGGGTCAAGACCAAAGATCCGAAGCACTCCTTCGGTTACTGGCGAGACCCCGGCAATCATCCGCATCGTGCTCGACTTGCCAGCGCCATTGGGGCCCAAGAATCCAAAGGATTCACCCGGGCTCACCTCAAGGTCGATGCCTTTCACCGCTTCAAAGGAGCCAAAACGCTTCACAAGTGAATGGGCAAGGATCACTGGTGAATCAGACACCAATACAGATTAGTGATCAACCATGTGTGGTTAATCGTTAACTGCAATCACTCCTTACCCAGTTACGGGCCGGTGACATCCTTGAACTGAACGCGGAGGTCCTTCTTTAGGGCTTTGCCGGATGGGTTACGCGGAATCACTTCCACAAATCGCGCAGCGACTGGCTGTTTGAAGCGAGCGAGTTTTCCTTCGCAATGTGCAAGAACGTCTGCCTCTGTCAATGCGGCATCCTTCTTGACAACAATCGCAAGTGGTGATTCGCCCCACTTTTGTGACGGAATGCCAATGACCGCAACGTCCGCGATGCCAGCGTTACTCATGATCACGTTTTCAATTTCAGCGGGGTAGACGTTTTCTCCGCCGGAGATGATCATGTCCTTGATGCGGTCTTGAATGTAAACAAAGCCGTCATCGTCCATGATTGCGCCGTCACCAGTGTGCAACCAGCCGTCAACCAGTGTTTCAGTAGTTGCTTCAGGGCGATTCCAATATCCGAGCATGATGTGATCGCCGCGCACAATTACTTCGCCGGGCTCATTTGGGCCACAATCTGATCCATCAGCGCGCACAATTCGCACCTCGGTATGGAAGAACGCTT
>CAIYHK010000066.1 GCA_903925985.1 uncultured Actinomycetes bacterium | reverse complement strand
CGGCCAAGGTGGTCTTCAAGATTCAGATAGAGATACTGCGGGCACGTTTCAGCGAAAATATTTGTGCCCTTACTTCGCGCCGCTACAACCTCATCAAGTGCTTCGGTACTCGACAGATGAACGATGTAAAGCGGTGCGCCACCAGCCACTCGCGAAAGCACGCCAACTCTGTGCACGGCTTCGGCTTCTAATTCAGGGGGTCGCGTGAGCGAGTGGAAAATCGGGTCAACCTGGCCACGTTGCACAGCCTGCTCAATGAGCACATCAATTGCGAGACCATTTTCTGCATGGACCATCGCCATCATTCCGGTGTCGGCACACATCTGTAGAGCGCGAAGTATTTGACCATCATCGCTGTAAAGCCGACCCGGGTAAGCAGTGAACAGCTTGATCGAAGAGATGCCTTCTTGCAGCAGGTTGCGGGTGTCAATCAAGGCCTGAGCATCCACACCGCCGAGCACTTGATGCAATGACCAGTCGATCGCACAATTGCCGTCCGCTTGCGCCATTCGATCGGCGAACGATCGCGCAACACTTCCACCAATACGCTGTTCGGCGAAGTCAATGATCGTTGTGGTCCCACCGTGAGCTGCGGCAATTGTTCCGGTAGCAAAAGAATCAGATGAAACTGTTGTGCCTGTGTCGAGCTCAAGGTGAACATGCGGATCAACGCCCCCAGGTATCACGTACATCCCAGCGGCGTCGATCTCAACATCGGCATTTATGTTCTCGCGTCCCCGCGCGACAACCTCAACTATTAATGAGCCCTCAATAACGACGTCTGCCTCAACACGGCCGTCCGCGTTAACAACCGTTCCGTTACGGATCACCGTGCGCATGTCTTCGATCGTAAACCCACAGGTGGCAGACTCGAAGTCATGGGAATTGCGCCCGATGTTGATTTGCCGGCGGGGTTCACGAGCATCGTGACCAATTTCGGCATTAAAGACTCAACAAATGACTTCACTCTCGTGATTGCCGACCACCAATGTGCCGCAGCGGGCGTATTTACCAAGAGCCGCTTTGCGGGGCCAAGTGTTGTGCTCAGCAGGCGCCACCTCGAGAGCGGAACGGCCCGAGCTGTAACCGTCCTGTCCAAGAATGCAAATGTGGCCAACGGCCAAGTTGGGCGCGACGATGCTATTGAAGTTGTGCAGGGTGTCGCCGCGCATATTGGCTGCGATCCACATGAAGTGCTTATTGCTTCAACGGGCGTCATAGGTCGGCGTTATCCGATGGATGTCGTGCGACGCGGCCTCCGCTCGTTAGGAACACTTCGTGCTACCCCCAGTGCCTCTGCTGTGGCCCATGGCATCATGACCACCGACACTGTTGCCAAGATCGCCGAAGCAAAGATTGCTGCAACTGGTGCACGAATTGTTGGAGTGGCAAAAGGCGTAGGGATGATTGAGCCAGACATGGCAACCCTGATCACCCTTATCTTCACTGACGCATCAATTGAGTCAACCGATTTAGACAAGGTGTTCCGAAGAGTTATCGATCGAACTTTCAACTGTGTGTCGGTCGATACCGATACCTCAACTAGTGATACGGCAATTGTGATGGCAAGTGGTGTTGCTGGACACGTCGCACTTGAAGACTTTGAATCAGCTCTGTTTGAGGTGCTGGAGTCACTCACCAAACAAGTTGCAAGAGACGGCGAAGGCGCCGAGAAATTGATTGAAGTACACGTTGACCACGCACACGATTACAACCAAGCGAAAGTGGTTGCTAAAGCGATTGTCAATTCACCGCTTGTAAAGACTGCAGTACACGGTGCCGATCCGAATTGGGGCCGGGTTGCGATGGCGGTGGGTAAATGCAGCCAGTACGCAGATATTGATGCCGATGAAGTTGTGATCCGATTTGGTGATCAAGAGGTTTACCCAACTCCGGTTGATGAATCAGGTCTCAACAACCTCGCTCAGTACATGCGTGGAGACGAAGTTCGAATTCATGTGAGTCTGAAAACAGGAAAGGCCGCAGCCACCGTTTGGGGCTGCGACCTGACCGACGGATATGTGAGGATCAACGCCGACTACACGACGTGACGTGTCACTTAGGAGGTAGGCGAATTCCTCCGTCGACTCGTATTACCTGACCGTTCATGTATGAGTTTGCGATGCACTCAAGCACCATCGATGCCAACTCTTCAGGCTTACCGAGGCGATGTGGGAACACCACGTCTTTTGCCAACTTTGCCTTGAACTCTTCGGCGCGCTCACCCTCGCCATAGATCGGGGTGTCAATGAGGCCAGGAGCAACAGTGTTCACGCGAACTCCAACTGCGCCAAGATCGCGGGCGATTGGCAGGGTCATACCCACTACCCCACCTTTCGAAGCAGAGTAAGAAGCCTGACCGATTTGACCATCAAATGCGGCAACCGATGCGATATTCACGATTGATCCGCGTTGGCCATCAGCATCGGGGCTGTTCTGGCTCATTGCGGTTGCAGTGAGGCGTAGAAAGTCAAAAGTGCCGATCAAGTTGAGATCAATCACACGCTTGAACGCATCAAGGCTGTGTGCCGACTCGTATGAACCGTCTTTGCCGATCGTGCGTTGCGCCCAACCAAAACCCGCAGAGTTGACGAGTGCCCATACTTCGCCCATAGAGCGAGCCATGTCGATGGCGTCGGTGATCTGATCGGTGCTGGTCACATCCACCTTGGCGAATGCTCCACCCACTTCCTTGGCGATTGCATTGCCTTTTTCTTCATTGATGTCAGCCACGAGAACCTTCATTCCTCGTGCAGCGAGAAGTCGGACTGATGCCGCTCCGATGCCCGAGGAGCCACCCGTGACGATTGCTACTTTGCCGTTGATTTCCATGCCCACAGCGTATGCACTGGAGTTGGCCGTTGGCTAAACGAAAAGTCAGCGAAACGAGTCAATAGCAGCCACAGCAAGGGAATCCACGAGATCGTTCATCGGGTCTCCGGAATGGCCCTTGACCCAAGTGAATGTCACATTGCCACGTGCGTTCACAGTCTCAATTAGGGGCTCCCACAGGTCACGGTTGGCAACTGGCTGGCGCTGACTATTCTTCCAGCCCCTATTTATCCAACCCTTCCACCATTGATCCTTGAAGCAATTGACCACGTAGGTGCTGTCAGAACAAATCACAATCGAAGTGTCGGCAGAGAATGCTGCAAGAGCTTCAACAACTGCCAACAACTCCATGCGTTGGTTCGTTGTATGCGAGTCACCACCCGAAGCACGTGGGTCACCATGTGGCGCTACGGCCCACGCCCAACCGCCTGGCCCGGGATTACCTGAACAAGCACCATCGGTGTAGATCGTTACTGACATTCGTTCAATCCTGCCCGAAATATTTGACACGCGTGCGACATTGTGCGTCCAGAAAGTCGAATTTGTTGCAGCACTAACCACTCGGTAACCCTGCCAAAATGAACCCAATGCTTTTTGACGGTTCATTTCACCAGTTGCCCGACATCGATCCCGGCGAGACACAAGAGTGGCTCGACTCTCTTGACTCGGTAATTGACACATACGGAAAGAATCGCGCTCGCTATCTACTCTCACGTTTGCTTGCGCGAGCACAGGAGAGTCAGGTTTCGTTCCCGGCCACTGTGTCCACTCCGTATGTGAACACAATCCCACGCGAGCAAGAGCCGTGGTTTCCAGGCGATGAGCACATTGAACGCCGCATTCGTGCTTACATCCGTTGGAACGCTGCCGCAATGGTGGTGCGTGCAAACAACATCGCTGAAGGAATCGGCGGTCACTTATCAACCTTTGCCAGCTCGGCGAGTCTTTACGAGATCGGCTTCAATCACTTCTTCCGTGGCAAAGATGACGGTAATGCTGGTGATCACGTCTACTTTCAGGGACACGCAGCCCCTGGCATCTATGCGCGCGCATTTCTTGAGGGTCGGCTCTCCGAAGATGATCTCGATCATTTCCGGCGCGAGATCGGTCGTGGTGGACGCGGCCTTTCGTCGTACCCGCATCCGAGATTGATGCCTGAGTTCTGGGAATTCCCCACCGTTTCTATGGGTCTTGGCCCAATTACTGCTTTGTACCACGCGCGCTTTAACCGTTATCTGAAGAATCGCAAGTTGGATGACTCAAGTGGTAGCCGCGTTTGGGCGTTCATCGGTGACGGTGAGTGTGATGAACCAGAAACCCTTGGTGCAATTTCGCTGGCCGCGCGCGAGCAACTCGACAATTTGATCTTTGTAGTCAACTGCAACTTGCAACGCCTTGACGGCCCAGTGCGTGGCAACGGCAAAGTAATCCAGGAACTCGAGGCAGTATTCCGCGGTGCAGGCTGGAATGTCATCAAAGTCATCTGGGGTTCACGTTGGGATGATCTGTTGGCCCGCGATGTTGACGGCGTTTTGCTCAACAAGATGAACTCAACTGTTGATGGTGAGTTCCAGCGGTACACGGTCGAAGATGGCAATTACATTCGTGAAAACTTCTTTGGCCCCGATCCGCGATTGCGGCAAATGGTTGCCCATCTATCGGATGACGAGTTGCGTGTCCTGCCCCGAGGTGGGCATGACTATCGCAAGCTTTACGCCGCATACAAAGCTGCTTGGGACAACCGCGGCTCGGGACGCCCCACAGTAATTCTCTGCAAGACCGTTAAGGGCTGGACCCTCGGTGCAGAGATCGAAGGTCGTAATGCAACCCACCAGATCAAGAAGATGAATACCGATCAGTTGCGTGCACTACGTGACACGTTGTACCTACAAGAAGAAATTCCTGATCATGTCTTAGAGAAGGCAGCCGAGACCGGTGAGCCGCCTTACTTCCGCCCCAGCGCTGACAGCGTCGAGTATCAGTACATGATTGAACGACGCCGCGCACTTGGCGGTTCTGTCCCGCGTCGTATAAATCGCATTCGCAAGCCGCTTGAATTGCCGTCTGATGCGGCGTTCTCTGATCTTTACGCTGGTTCTGGCGAGCAAGCAGTAAGCACAACCATGGGCTTTACACGATTGCTACGCAACCTTGCGCGAGATGAAAAATTTGGTCCCCGCGTTGTACCGATTGTTCCTGACGAAGCGAGGACCTTCGGCATGGATTCGCTATTTCGTGAGTTAAAGATCTATGCATCACAAGGACAGAAATACGAGCCAGTTGACCATGACCTATTGCTGTCTTATGCCGAGTCTGCAGAGGGTCAGATCCTCGAAGAGGGCATCACCGAAGCTGGATCAATGGCGTCATTCATTGCCGCTGGCACTAGTTATTCAACTCGTGGCGTGCCGATGGTTCCGTTCTACACCTTCTATTCGATGTTCGGTTTCCAACGCATAGGTGATCTCGCATGGCAGGCTGCCGATATTCGTGCCCGTGGATTCTTGATGGGTGCTACAGCAGGCCGAACCACACTGATGGGTGAAGGGCTCCAGCATCAAGACGGACACAGCTTGCTGTTGGCAAGCACCATTCCTGCATGCCAAGCCTACGATCCGGCATTCGCATACGAAGTTGCAGCGATCATCCGTAACGGCATTAACCGCATGTATGGAGAGTCGCCCGAAGACATCTTCTATTACATAACTCTCTACAACGAGAATTATGTAATGCCACCAGCACCACAGCTTGCTGACTTGGAGCAGCGAATAGTTGCTGGTCTCTACAAATGGCAAGCAGCAACCTCAAGCGGCAAGAAAGCCACGATCTTGTTTTCCGGCTCTGCCCACACTGCTGCCCGTGAAGCAGCCGCCATTCTTGAAGCCGACTATGGCATTGCTGCCGACTTGTGGTCTGCAACTTCTTACAAGCGTCTGCGCGAAGACGCGCTAGAAACCGAACGCTGGAACAGGCTCCATCCAACCCAGCCAAAGCGAACTCCGTTGGTGACCAAATTGCTCGCCGATTCCGATGGGCCGATCGTTGCGGTCTCAGATTTCATGCGCGCAGTGCCAGAGCAGGTGGCTCGATTCTTGCCCAACCGAGACTTTGTGCCGCTTGGAACTGACGGAATGGGACGCAGTGACACTCGCGAATCATTACGCAAGCACTTTGAAATCAATGCAGGTCACGTGGTTGTTGCAGTCCTCAGCGCTTTGAGCAATGCGGGTCACGTGGAAGCCAAGGTGGTAGCTGATGCCATCACGCGCTTCGCAATTGATACCGAATCAGTGGCGCCTTGGGTGGACTGAGTAATTTCAGCGCATCACCACGATTGTCAAGCATTTGTCAATAGCCTGTAGGGCGTGAGCAACGGCACCTTGTACATCACCGGTAACGAAAAAGCTGACGCCTTGTTGAATCGCGACGGCACCGCACTCCTCGTCGGAATGTTGCTGGATCAGCAAGTTCCAATGGAGTGGGCGTTCACGGGCCCATTCACGATCAAGCAACGCATCGGGCACCTAAACCCTGCAAAGATCGCCGAATTCGACCAAGAGGAGTTTGTTTCAATTTGTGCCGAGAAGCCAGCGATCCATCGCTTTCCTGCCTCGATGGCACGCCGTATTCACGAGCTGTGTGCAATTGTTGCCGACGAATACAAGAATAAAGGCTCCAACATCTGGGCAGGTGTTGATGATGCTGAAGACTTGTACAAGCGGCTACGTGTCTTGCCTGGCTACGGTGACGAAAAGGCACGAATCTTCATTGCACTACTAGCCAAACGATTCGCCGTTAAACCAAAGGGTTGGGAAAAAGTTGCTGCACCATTTAGCGACAAGAATTTCCGCACAGTTGCCGATATCACGAGCCCAGAGACCCTGCTCAAAGTTCGTGCATGGAAAAAAGCTGAGAAAGCCGCCGATCTCGACAAGCAGGGTCGACCCTTGAAGAAGGTCGCAAAGAAATGACGGTTTTGGTCACTGGTGGCGCTGGCTACATTGGTTCGCACACTGCACGCGCTCTCCGCAACGCCGGTTACGACATCGTGATACTCGACTCATTGGAGTTTGGAAGCAAAGACGCAGTCCTCGGTGCGCCTCTTGTTGTCGGCGATATCGCCGATTTTGATCTTGTCGCGGATACCTGCCGCAAGTACTCGGTGACCTCATGTGTGCACTTCGCTGCCTACAAAAGTGTTGGCGAGTCGATGGAAAAACCAGCGAGGTATATTCGCAACAATGTTGCTGGCACTTCCTCTCTAGCTGAAGCTCTCACCGCAAGCGATGTAGACAAAATCGTGTTCTCTTCATCGTGCTCTGTCTATGGCACCCCGGCAGTTGTACCCGTAACAGAATCCGCCCCAATTAGCCCCGAATCGATATATGCAGACACCAAAGCAATGGCCGAGAAGGTGCTTGGTTGGTTCGACAAAACCCACGGAATGAAGTCAGTCAGCTTGAGGTACTTCAACGCTGCTGGCGCTTCAATGGATGGCGCAATCGGTGAAGACTGGACCGTGACTTTGAATCTCATTCCGATCGTGATGAAAGCACTACTTGGCAAGCGTGGACCACTTGAGATTTTTGGTACGGACTACCCAACTCCTGATGGCACGGCGGTTAGGGATTACATCCACGTTGAAGATCTTGCAGCAGCGCATGTGAAGGCAATCGAGTATCTCCACAGCGGTGGTCCAACCACTGCAGTCAATGCAGGAACCGGTACCGGCTCTTCCGTACTCGAAGTGTTGAAGGCCACAGAACGCATCACAGGCCAAGCAGTTCCCCACACATTTAGGCCCCGACGCGCAGGAGATCCCAGTGCTACTTTCGCCGATCCCGCAAACTGTGAACGCGTACTTGGCTGGAAGGCCACGCACGGACTCGATGCAATCATTGAGTCCGCATATCGCTGGCACTCAACTTCTAGTTAGCGCGCAATCCTCGTATCTTGGCGATCCAGCCAACCGATCAACACCGAAATCGCCCTTGGGTCGTGACGCAAGCGATGGCCAGCACCAGGAATGATTCGTAGCTCGGCATTGCCATGAGCCAGCGAGAGTGCTCGTGATTCCGATGCCGGCACGCTTTCGTCATCATCACCATGCATCACCAACAATGGTCGTGGCGCAAACCTTCGCGCTGCGTCAAGGGGCCTGAAGCGACGCAACTCTCGCGACCATTCGTCAACGCTCGACGGGAACTTTGGATCACGAATGGCTCCAATTTCTCTTGCGTGCTCGAGAAATCTACGTGGGTGCTCAGCCCAATCGTCAAAATCCGATCGTGGGCTTAAAAGTGCAGCACCACTGACTCGCGGGTCATCAGCAGCAACACAAATTGAAATTGATCCACCGGTATTTGCTCCGACTAACCACAAGCCGGATGGATTGCATTCCTCAACCATGTGATCAATTGCTGCCCGTAGATCGTCCACCCAACCCTGCAATGAGAAGCTGCCCTCGCTATTGCCACAGCCACGGAACGTGAACGTCATCGCGTTCCATGTGAGCTCATTTGAAACTCGGTCTATGAGTTCGGGGAATGTGACACCCGACTGGCGCGCATCGAGAGGGCCAATTGGAAATCCGTGGCACAGGATCACACCAGGTGCTCGGCCAACACGATTAGGTGCTGGCGCGAGATAACGCTGTAGCTCTAAACCATCGGAGCGGAAAGAGCCATTCATGCCAAGAATCAGGCGCGTGGCTTGCGATGGCGGCGGCGCAAACCCGGCGTCGCAAGCTTGTACCCGCGGTTGCGGGCCTCAGCGAGCGTGTCTGGGCCAAAACAAATTCCAGTTTCGGCGTTGACGATCTCATCGATCACTTGCACATCAGTCCACTCGTCAAGGTCGTACACCAGTTGCGTGCGCTTATCACCGAGAAATCTTGTGTGTTCAAACTTGGTCGGACGTTCCATGGCTAAAACGGTAGCGTGAGCCCGTGACCATCGTGGATTTCTTCGTAGATCCGATTTGTCCCTATACGTACCAAACATCAATTTGGCTCCGTGAGGTAAGGCAAACCACTGATATTCAGATCAACTGGCGCTTTTTTAGTCTGGAGGAGGTGCGTCGAGAACCCGGTGCGCCACATGCATGGGAACTCATCACGGCCACAGGTTGGCCTCTCCTGCGTGTGGCTACTTTCTTGCGGCGCACCAGCCAAGATGCGTGCGAATCTTGGTATGAAGCAGTGGCGCATGCGATTCATATAGATGGCGTAAACCCGAATGAGGAATCGATCGCGAAGGATCTTCTAGTGGCAGCCGGATTGCCGAGCGAAGCCTGGGATGATGCGATGGCCGACCCAAGCACCCACCTCGAGGTCCGATCTGATCACGAATTTGCCGTGACCGAGCACGGTGCATTTGGTGTTCCATTGCTTGTTATTGGAAGCGGGCGCGCAATGTTCGGGCCTGTTGTTGTACCTGCCCCGGTAGGTGAAGAGGCCTTGAAGCTTTGGGAGATTGCGTTGGCTTCGGCAAATTTCACGGGCCTCTATGAGATCAAGCGCCCGCGGACACAGTCGGACCTTGACTACATCGCTTCGACCATACGTCTCCATTCCTAGGCAGGGAAATGGCATGCGTTCTGACATTTCCCGACACGAAATTTCAACCTATGCTTCGTGAATGACCAACTCCAGCGACGTAACGAAGATTGAGTTCTACTTCGACACGATGTGCCCCTACGCCTATCAGACATCACTTTGGATTCGTGACGTACGGCGCCAGAACGGTATCGAGATCGATTGGAAGTTCTTCAGCCTTGAAGAAATCAATCATGAAGAAGGCATGAAGCACCCATGGGAGCGAGACATTGCCTACGGCTGGACTCCGCTGCGCGTGGCGGCATACCTGCGGCGCACAAACATGGACAATGTTGACAACTGGTACGCGGCATGTGGAAAGGCATTGCATTACGACGGCCGTCGCCCATACGAACCCGAAACTGGGCGCGAACTCCTAAAAGAAATTGGTCTTGATCCGGCAATCTGGGATGCGGCACTCGCAGACCCGACTACACACGATGAAGTCAAAGCTGACCATGATCATGCGGTCAACAACCTTGGTGCATTTGGTGTTCCGGTCATCATCGCTGCAGACACACGCGCCATGTTTGGACCCGTTGTATTACCTGCACCAATGGGTGAAGAGGCGATGGAACTTTGGGACATCACCATTCGCGCAGCGAAGTTCCCAGGGCTTTACGAATTGAAGCGCCCAAAGACTGGTGAAGATCTGAGATACATCGGTGCGGTGTTTTCCCCTTATTTCAATGCCCGCGAGTGGCAGACCGTGATGAACCCCGCGCTGTAAGAAGTAGCGCACTAGAAATGCCCTGAACAGAGAGACAAAGAGGTTTTCTGATGATCCCAACCGAAGTTATTGAAATGCTATTTGACACCTTGGATTCGATGACCACGTTGTGTGAGTCCCTTACAGAGGACGAGTGGAAAACCCAAACTGAGTGCCCCGGCTGGAGTGTGCAAGACAACATCTCGCACATCATCGGAACAGAACGCATGTTGCAAGGGCTTCCAGCTTCCACACATCGATCCCCCACCTTTGATTGGGTAAAGAATCCAATTGGTGGGTTCAATGAAAACGAAGTTGATGAACGCCGCTCAAAGCCCGGTGCTGTGGTTCTTGCTGAATTCAAAGATCTCATTGCGTTGCGCAAAGAAACTCTTGAATCATCGGGTGACGACTATTTCGGACGCGAGATGATCACACCAACTGGCCCTGGGACCATGGCTGATTTTCTTGACATTCGAGTCCTCGACATTTGGGTCCACGAACAGGACATTCGCCGCGCGATCGACCGGCCCGGAAATAACGATTCACCCGCGGCGGCACACACAATCGGACGCCTAATTCGCACCCTGCCGATAGTTGTCGGCAAGCGTGCAAAAACTCCAGATGGGGAATCTGTGGTGATCCACATCACCGAACCCATACGTCGTCTCGTACCAATTGGTGTAAAGAACGGGCGTGCTGAGTTTCTCTCGGAATTGCCCACTAATCCACTTGTGATGATCGACATGGACAGTGACACATTCGTGCGCCTCGCAAATGGTCGTTGCGCACCGGCGCAATGCGCCGATCACATCTCAATGGCCGGCGACACCGAACTCGGCAAGGTGATTGTCAACAACTTCGGGATGATGATTTAGTTGCAGCCGATCCCATTCATGGTTGCGCACGGCCGGCACATTTGAATTCGGCCCTCGCGGGTGTCCCAAGCTTGTGCGCTAGGCGAGCCACAGTCCACGCAGCGCGGAATCAAATCACGCTCTGAATCTCCGCGATCACCTTTTGGCAGCAGATTTTCATTGGTCACAGACTCGTAGCCTCCGGCCCAACTGCACCAATCGCGGAGAAATAAGCCAGGTGTGCATCGACCACGTGCACAACATCAACATCATCGAGCAGCTCAATCCCGACCTCGTCTGCGGCACCCAGAATGTACCCAGCGAGAGTGTCCTCACCGACGATTACTAGGTCGATGTCTTGAGGACGATCCACCACCGCATCGGGTTGGAGACCCTGAGCGTGGAGCCACCTCATGTGCAATACAAGAATCGACCGCAACTCATCCGGCGTGAGACGCGCTTGGGTTTGTTCTGGAATTCGGTCAGCAACAAACTCGACTGCCTCATCCAGCATGTAAACGGCACGAGGCGCAACAGCATCAAGCCGTCGCGCCTCGCGTCCGATTGAAACCGCAGCGATTGCGAAAACCGCAATCACCGAAGCAACGATAAAGATGACTTCAGTTGCCGTGACAGCTCCTGCAATCAGATACCGATGCGCTGCGCGAGCAGCTCACGGTGATAGGTCGGATCCCCGAACATCAACTCGCTGCTCTTGGCGCGCTTGAAGTAGAGGTGAGCCGGGTGCTCCCAGGTGAAGCCAATGCCGCCGTGAATCTGGATGTTCTCCGCGGTTGCGTGGAAGTACGCCTCTGAGCAGTATGCCTTGGCGAGTGAAGCAACCGAGGGAAGTTCCTCGTTCATTTCGCTTGCGCACCACATGCCGTAGTAAGCCGCCGACTTTGCCGACTCAACTTCCAGCAACATATCTGCACACTTGTGCTTGATCGCCTGGAACGAACCGATCGGGCGACCGAACTGAACGCGAACCTTTGCGTACTCAACGGCCATCTCAAGCACCTTCTGTGCTCCACCAACCTGCTCGGCTGCGAGACCAACTGCTGCGAGGTCAAGAACGCTGGAGAGAATCTTCCAGCCGTCACCCTCACTGCCAATCAGACGCGCAGGAGTGTTGTTGAACTCAAGCTTTGACTGCTTGCGGGTTTGATCCATGGTCGAGAGGTTCGTGCGGGTGAGACCAGCAGCACCACCATCAACAGCGAAAAGGCTCACACCCTTTGCGGTACGAGCAGCCACGATGATCAGCGACGCTACGTTGCCGTCAAGAACGAACATCTTGGTGCCGGTGAGGCTCCAGCTACCGCCGTTATTTGCTGCAGGCAAAGTGATTCCTGCTTCGTCCCACTTTCCAGAAGGCTCGGTGAGCGCGAGAGTAGCGATGGTTGCACCACTTGCGATTCCTGGAAGGTATTCCTTCTTTGCGGACTCATCACCCGACTGAATGAGAGCGTTCGCAGCGAGAACAACGGTGGAGAAGAACGGTGCGCACAAAAGTGAACGACCCATCTCTTCGAGCACTACGCCGAGTTCAACATACGAAAATCCCGAACCGCCGTACTGCTCTGGAATATGCAGACCTTGAAGGCCCATCTGCTCCGCCATCTGCGACCACACTGCGGTGTCATAACCAGCCTCGGTCTCCATTTGCTCACGTACTGATTCCTCTGAGCTCTTTGACTCAAGGAACGCGCGAACGGTCTTGCGGAGTTCTTCCTGTTCTTCTGTAAATGCAAAATTCATGTCACGAAGTCTGCCGTGAAAAACACGAAACCCCAAATGGAGATGTGTACACCCGTGTACACACTTTGCTACTTTGTTGATATGGCTTTGAACAATCGCAACGTGGGGATTAGGGAACTCCGCAACGACCTTGCCGGATTTGTCCGCCGAGCCCAGACCGGTGAGCGGATTGTGATCTCTGTATCTGGCCAACCCGTGGCAAGTCTGAGCCCGGTGCAAAACGGCAACGCCTCTGCAAACATCCACGATCTAGTTGCCGCAGGTCTGGTGGTCGCACCACGCCGTCGTGGAAACTTCCGTCAGCGAAGCGGTGTCACGGTGTGGGCAGGTGTGCGAATTGAGCGCGTGGTCAGGTCACTGCGCGGATGACTCTCTTTTTTGACACCACTGCATTGCTGGCTCTGCAGGTTGACTCGAGCTCGTCAGCATTGTTTGCAACCGAGATGAACCACGACCCCGTCTGGGCGGCATGTGCCGTTGCCCTCGCCGAGGCTGTCTCTTCGATCAACCAGATGACCGACGAACCAGACGCACAAGTTGACCTTGAGGACAACCTGCGCCGCTTATGGGATTACCTCTACGTGGTTCCCGTCGATCAAGGATGTCTCGACCGTGCCAGTGAGATCACCCGTGAACAGCCGATCAGAATTGCCGACGCACTGCATCTTGCTGCAGCTGACCGACTGCCCGCGCCACTCAAATACTGCACTCTGGATGCGGCGCAAATTCCTGTTGCAATGGCCCTCGGCTTTGAAGTTGTTTCCCCTCAGACATAACTGCAGATTCAATGGCAGACTTGAGACGTGAGCACACTGCACTGGAATAACGCCGACCTAGAGGTGCACAAAGTGGTTGTTGGTCCATACGACAACAACGTGTTTGTGATTCGCTGCAAGCAGTCAGGGGATGCGGTTTTGATCGATGCCGCAAATGAACATGAGCGGCTGCTGCAGTTGTGTAACCAACTTGGAGTGAGGCGCGTACTTGAGACCCACGGACACTTTGATCACATCGGTGCTATTCCTGCGATGCGAGAAGCCGGATATGAAGTCGCTGTAACCGCTGCAGACGCGCCTCGGCTCAAAGAGGTGGGTTATGACGTTTTCTTGGACGACAAAGAGGTCGTGGAAGTTGGAAAGCTGCGACTGCACGTGATTCACAATCCGGGCCACACAGAAGGATCAATGAGTTTCAAAGTTGATGGTGTGCCGTTACTTTTCACTGGCGACACGCTGTTTCCAGGTGGTCCAGGTAACACCTCGTTTGATGGTGGCGACTTTGGCACCATCATCAAATCAATAACCGAGCGAATGTTCGTTTTTCCCGATGACACCCTGGTGCTGCCCGGGCACGGACTCGACACAACGATTGGGAGAGAGCGACCCCATCTTGATGAGTGGATCGCTCGCGGTTGGTAACCCCATGATTGATCCACGCGGCAGATCCTTGGGCGGGATGGTCAAGGATCCTTCAGTGTTTACGCCTGTTAGGCAAGATACAAACCT
>CAIYHK010000065.1 GCA_903925985.1 uncultured Actinomycetes bacterium | reverse complement strand
CGGTTGATCCCACATATATAAGGTGCGCTAGGGAAGCGGTCTCGGTGCTACCCACCCCTGAAATCCCACTTCTGACCCCCCGAAACCCGCTATTTTGCGCCGGGTTGCCCAGCGAGAGGCCCTGCCCCTATCATTTCAAGGTCCTGCGGGCGGCGTAGGGGTTGTCTTGGGCGTTCCACGCCCGAAGGCAAGTACAAGTAGCTAACTCTGAAAGGCAGTTGCGTGCCCACAATTCAACAGTTGATCCGTGAGGGTCGCTCCTCAAAGACAACCAAGACCAAGACCCCGGCGCTGAAGGGCTCACCTCAGCGACGCGGTGTGTGCACGCGCGTGTTCACCACCACACCCAAGAAGCCGAACTCCGCGTTGCGCAAAGTTGCACGTGTTCGTCTCACATCTGGTGTTGAAGTCACTGCTTACATTCCGGGCGAAGGCCACAACCTGCAAGAGCACTCAATCGTGCTCGTGCGTGGCGGCCGCGTGCGTGACCTTCCAGGTGTTCGCTACAAGATCATTCGCGGCGCGCTCGACGCAGCCGGTGTGAAGAACCGCAAGCAAGCACGCAGCCGTTACGGCGCAAAGCGCGAGAAGTAGAAGGTAAAGAACCATGCCCCGTAAAGGTCCCGCCCCCCGTCGCGAACTCTCGCCGGATCCAGTGCACCGCTCGCTGCTTGTAACCCAGATCGTTAACAAGGTGATGCTCCACGGCAAGAAGAGCACCGCTGAAAAAATCGTTTACGACGCGCTCACCATCGTGGAACAAAAGACCGGCACCGAGCCGATCTCCACATTGAAGCGCGCATTCGACAACGTGCGTCCGCCACTCGAAGTGCGCAGCCGTCGTGTTGGTGGCGCCACCTATCAGGTGCCAGTTGAAGTTCGTCCGCGCCGCGCAACCACGCTGTCAATCCGTTGGGTTGTCGACAACGCGCGTTCACGCCGTGAAAAGACCATGGCCGAGTGTCTCGCAAATGAGATCCTCGATGCAGCTAACGGTCTCGGCGCTTCTGTAAAGAAGCGTGATGACATGCAGAAGATGGCTGAGTCCAACAAGGCGTTCGCTCACTACCGCTGGTGACGCTTCGTCCCGCGGAATTGAGTAATTAGAGAAATCAGGAAAACGGCCGGGGGTGTATCCCGGTCGTTCTCCATGTAAGTAGCGAAATTTCACCCCCGAGAGCAGACAGAGAAGAAAATGGCAAAGCGCGATTACCCACTCGAGAAGTACCGCAACATCGGCATCATGGCCCACATCGACGCGGGCAAAACCACCACGACCGAGCGCATCCTCTACTACACCGGCAAGACCTACAAGATCGGTGAAGTGCACGAAGGTGCAGCAACCATGGACCACATGGTGCAGGAACAAGAGCGCGGCATCACCATTACCTCTGCTGCTACCACCACCTTCTGGCGCGACCATCGCATCAACATCATCGACACCCCCGGCCACGTGGACTTCACCATTGAAGTAGAGCGCTCACTGCGCGTGCTTGACGGTGCAGTTGCAGTGTTCGACTCCGTTGCTGGTGTGGAGCCACAGACCGAAACCGTGTGGCGCCAAGCGAACAAGTACAACGTGCCGCGTATGTGCTTCATCAACAAGATGGACCGCACAGGTGCAAACTTCTATCGCACACTTGACATGATCAAGGATCGCCTCGAGTGCGTGCCCGCAGTAACCCAGCTTCCGCTCGGCGCCGAAGCTGACTTCCTCGGCATCATCGACCTCATCAAGATGGTTGCGATTGTGTACGAAGGTGACGACAAAGGCGCGACCTTCGAAGAGAAGCCGATCCCAGCAGAGTACGCAGACAAGGCCGCGCAATATCGCGCCGAACTGCTCGAGCTTGTTGCCAGCGAAGATGAAGCTCTCATGGAGAAGTACCTCGCCGATGAAGAGCTCACACGTGATGAGATCATCGCGGGTCTACGCAAGGGCACCATCGCTGGTTCGCTCGTGCCGATCCTTTGTGGTTCTGCATTCAAGAACAAGGGCGTGCAGCCAATGCTTGACGCTGTTGTTGATTTCATGCCGAGTCCGCTCGACATTCCACCAGCAGAAGGCACGAACTTGAAGGGCGATGAAACCCTTACCCGTGCCGCTGACGATGCCGCACCGTTCTCAGCGCTCGCGTTCAAGATCGTGGCTGACCCATTCGGCAAGCTCACATACTTCCGCGTTTACTCGGGCAGCGTGAGCAAGGGCGATGAGGTTTACAACAGCGTGAAGGAAAAGCGCGAGCGCATTGGCCGTTTGCTCCTCATGCATGCAAACAACCGTGAAGACATCGACACCGCATATGCAGGTGACATCGTGGCTGGTCTTGGTTTCAAAGACGTAACCACTGGTGACACTCTTTGTGACAAGAACCAGTCGATCATTCTCGAGCGCATGGAATTCCCAGATCCGGTTATTCACGTTGCAATCGAACCCAAGACCAAGAACGACCAAGACAAACTCGGCAAGGCGCTCAAGTCACTCTCCGACGAAGACCCGACCTTCCGCGTGCGCACCGACGAAGAAACCGGTCAGACCGTTATCTCTGGAATGGGTGAGCTCCACCTTGAAGTTCTCGTAGACCGTATGCAGCGTGAGTTCGCAGTGGAAGCAACTGTTGGTAAGCCACAGGTTGCATACCGCGAAACCATCACCAAGGTTGTTGAGAGCGTGGAGTATCGCCACATCAAGCAGTCAGGTGGTTCGGGACAGTTCGCAGTTGTGAAGATCACACTTGAGCCAACTGGCCCTGGTGGCGGTTATGAATTCGTGGACAAGATCACCGGTGGTCGCGTGCCGCGCGAATACATCCAGCCGGTGAACCAGGGAATCCAGAGCGCACTCGACAACGGTGTGCTCGCGGGATACCCAACCGTGGACGTGCGCGCGTCGCTCGTCGACGGCCAGTACCACGATGTGGACTCCAGCGAAATGGCATTCAAGATCGCCGGCCAGATGGCGTTCAAGAAGGCTGCCGAAATGGCAAAGCCAGTGCTCCTTGAGCCAATCATGGCCGTGGAAGTGGTTACGCCAGAGGAGTACATGGGCGACGTGATGGGTGACCTTTCAAGCCGCCGTGGCCGCATCGAAGGTATGGAAGCACGCGGAAACACCCAGGTGGTCCGCTCCCAAGTTCCACTTTCTGAGATGTTCGGCTACAGTACAGACCTTCGTTCACGCACTCAGGGGCGTGCGACCTACACGATGCAATTCCACTCCTACCAAGAAGTGCCAAATGCAATCGCGCAGGAAATCATCAAGCGAGTGCGCGGCGAATAACCGCAGCTCGTGAATCAGTTCTTTGACAACCTAACGATCCGAAAAACAGGAGAAAAACAATGAGCAAGGCAAAGTTTGAGCGCACTAAGCCGCATGTGAATATCGGCACGATGGGTCATATTGACCATGGTAAGACGACGTTGACTGCTGCGATTTCCAAGACGTTGGCGGATCGTGGGTT
>CAIYHK010000064.1 GCA_903925985.1 uncultured Actinomycetes bacterium | reverse complement strand
GGTGCGGCTGCCGAGATGCGCGAGCGTCTGCGGGCCCGCCTGCGTGATGCGATCAGCGCACTGGAGGGGAGCGCCCCGCCAACCGACGCTTGGCTCACTCCTATATATATAGATGAACCCACCGCCCGAGCTGAGCGGCTCGCCCGCGCCAAAGATGCGGTGGCCAATCTCGATCGCGCCACGATCACCACAATCCACGGTTTCTGCCACCAGGCATTGCGCCGCCTCGGCACCCACGCTGGTGATGCCGCACTTGCCGACGAAGTGAACGCCGGCAATCCCATTCTCGTGTCACGGTTTGTGCGCGACGAGCTCCTCGCCGAACTCGCGCGGAACCTCTTTGCCTTTGGCGATCTCGATCCATCCACGATTGAAAAAGAAGTGTTGAAAGTGTTGAAGACCCTGTTCAACAACTCCTCAGTAGTTGCAGCGCCGACCGATCAATCTGGGAAAGACGATCACGCCTACAAGCTCGCCCAACTCGCCATGGATCTGCGCAAGCGAATCGTTACAGCGCGTCGCGAGTCCAAAGCGTTGAGCTTCGATGACATGGTTGAGATCTTGCGCGAGGTTTTGGATTCGGGTGAGTCCGGCAATGCGGTGCGGGATCAGTTGCGTGGCCAATACAAGCTCGTATTGATTGACGAATTCCAAGACACCGATATGTCCCAGTGGGAGATCTTTTCCCAGGTGTTCACCCCGCAAGCAGATGATTCCGATCGTGTGTTGATCATGGTGGGGGATCCAAAGCAGGCGATCTATCGATTCCGTGGAGCGGATGTGTCGGCGTATGTGAATGCCGTGAATGCATCCGGCATCACGCGCCATGACATGACCGTGAACTGGCGCTCCGATGGCGATCTGATCGCAGCATTAAACGCGTTGTTTGAAGGCGCCGATTTCGGCCAGCAAAAGATCCCCTATGTGCCGGTGTCGGCGCGCCCCAATGCGCCCGAGCGTGCGCTTCAGATCAACGGCAGCAATCCCAAGCCGCTTGAACTGCGCTACATCACTAAGGCTGATGCTGGCGATGCCGATGCCGACGGTGTGCGTGCAGCAATCGCAGTTGACCTTGCCAACTACGTGTACAGCCTGATCGGCAACGCTGAGATCGTGGGCAGTGACGGCACCCGTCGCAGAGTGCGCGCCCGTGATATCGCAATCCTGCTGCGTGCCAACAACGATTCGCGTTATTTCCGCAACGAATTACGCGCACTCGGGATTCCTGCGGTGGAGTCACGCGTTGGCGGCGTGAATGAATCTGATGCGTTTGACCAGGTGCAAGTGTTCATGAACGTGCTGAATGCGGTGAGCGATGCGCGCCGCGTGCGCTCGCTCGTGTTCACATGGTTCAGCGATCTGGAGCTGAAGGATTTGGTCGATGGCGCCAAGATCGAAGCTTTGCAATTGCAGTGCGCGAAGTGGTCCGATGACCTCGCACGCAAAGGCGTTTCATACATGTATGAGCAGGTGCGTGCTGAGAGTTCGTTGATGCGTCAGATCGCTGGTAGCGAAGCACCTACTCGCCATCTCACTGATATTGAGCACGTGTTCGAATTGCTGAGCGCTGCCACCAACGGCCGTCCTGTGGCGCCCGCGGTTGCACTGCATCATTTGGAACAAATCCGTGACGAAGATTCTCAATCAGACACTCTGTTGCGCCGCACTGAAACTGATGCCGATGCCGTGCAGATCACTTCCATGCACGCTTCCAAAGGCCTCGAATATCCGATTGTGCTGCTACCAGTACCCAAGGGCATCTCCACCGAAACACCGTATGTCTACACACTCGATGGAGTGCGCTATGTGGATGGCGCGAACAAGGTCCTGTGGAGCCGCGACCAACACGGTGATCGTGATGCCCGCCGTGAGCTAGCAAAAGCAGAAGATCTTGATGATTTGCGCCGCCTTATTTATGTGGCGCTCACTCGTGCGCGGCACCAGCTCACCGTCTGGTGGGCGAGCACGGGCCGCGCACAGCAAGGTGCGCTTGGCACGGTGTTATTCAAAGAATCGTCCAATCTCACGGATAAGAACTTCACTGATGAGGTAGTGCAGTCAGCACTTAACGGTTGGGTTGAAGCCG
>CAIYHK010000063.1 GCA_903925985.1 uncultured Actinomycetes bacterium | reverse complement strand
TGAAGTAATTGACACGCTTAACGCCGGTGGTGTGATCGTGGATGGGATATACACACACCTTGCATGCGCCGATGAACCATCGCGGCCGGAGAATTCGCGCCAACTTGACGCCTTTGACTCATTTCTTTCCGCGCTCAATGCTCGCGGTGTAAATCCAACGCGTGTCCACGCTGCTAATTCAGCAGCGGCATTGTTGATTCCGCGTTCACGTTTCAGCTTCGTGCGCGTGGGTATTGCGATGTATGGAATTCAGCCAAGTGCACACACCGATCTCAATCTGAAGCCCGTGCTTTCACTTCGAGCTCGGGTATCCCATGTTCATCAGGTGAGAGCTGGAGAGCCAGTTTCCTACGGTGCGCGCTGGAACGCGCCAGCTGACACCATCATTGCCACAGTTCCGATTGGCTATGCCGATGGTGTGGCACGACGGCTCTCATTCACAGGTGGTGAGGTTTTGATTGGTGGTCGACGCTTGCCTATTCGTGGAGCAATCACGATGGACCAACTTATGGTTGAAGTGGATGAGAGCGTCAAGATTGGTGATGAAGTGGTGATCATCGGTACGCAAGGGTCGGAATCGATATCCGCAGAGGAGATCGCCACCAAGATAGACACGATTCCTTATGAGGTCGTGTGCGACGTGTCAGTTCGCATAGAACGCAAGTACCACTCGGCTAACTAGCCTTATTGGGTGCTCAAATTAAGCCTCGCAGACCTTACTGACACTCGGCGCTTTGCCGTGGCGTTTGCTGCGATGTTGCGTAATGGTGATGTGGTGTTACTTGATGGCGAGATGGGCGCAGGTAAAACGACCACAACAAAACTGATTGACGAAGCAATTGGAGTGGTTGATGATGTCACTTCGCCGACATACACGCTCGTACACACCTACTCTGGCGGCCGACTTACCCTCCATCACGCTGATCTCTACCGGTTGAAGAGCACTGCGGAGATTGATGACCTCGGGTTGGACGAGATGCTCAGTGCAGGGGGAGTGCTGCTGATTGAGTGGGGTGCGCCTGCGGGGGAATTGTTTCCTAAACACGTTTTCGTGTCGTTGAGTATTGATGACGAAACGGGACGCACAGTCACGCTTGGATCACGGAGTGAGATCTGGTCCTCACGTCTAAAGCAACTTGAAACAAATCTGCAGGATTTGGTGGTGTGATGCTGTCACTGTGTATCTCTACCTCAACAGATGCAGTGTCAGTTGCACTCGGCGAGGATGACTCAGTCGCAGCCTCTTTTACTCTTCGAGGTGGTAAGCGACACGCTGAAGCATTAGTTCCGACTATTGAGCAATTGCTTGTCGCAGCAGGCAGAGAAATCGAAGAGGTTGGACTCATTGGTGTTGACGTGGGGCCAGGATTGTTCACGGGGATGCGAGTTGGAATAGCAACCGCATCCGCTCTTGCGCAAGCTTTAGAAGTTGATCTAGCGGAACTTTGTTCCCTGGATGTACTTGCCCAAGCCGCATCTGCTGTTGCTGAACGCGAAGAAGTAGTCGTATGGAGCACGCTTGATGCTCGACGCGGCGAGATTTTTTACGCATGTCACAGAATCGGTGATCGCGCTGGTGAGCCCGTCATCGAACGCGTGGTTGCACCTGTAGTTGGCACCCCAGATGATTTTGCTGAGGCGGTTGCATCTCGAGGGCAACGCTCTATCTGTATAGGTTCGGGTGCTTTGCGATACGCAGAAGCTCTCAGAGATATCGCATTGATTGAGTGGTTCGATGGCCTGCCCGACATTCCTGAGGCAGCCACGATGGTGTCAATGGCACATCTTGCAGCTGTGCGAGATGAGTTGGTTCCTTACGGGCGTGTCACCCCTGTGTATCTTCGTGCGCCAGATGCTGAAATCAACTGGGAGACCCGATGATGACGACGCGACAGATCGTGCTCGAACCGATGCGACGCAAGCATCTAAAGCAGATTCTTGAGATTGAGAACCAGGTCTATCCACGCCCTTGGACCCATGGTGTGTTCACCGACGAGATTGCAGCTGCACGGCGTGCGCAGCGTTACTACGTAGTTGCGAGCGTTGACGGAAAAGTTGTCGGGTATGCAGGGATCATGCTTGGAGTTGAAGAAGCCCACGTAACCAACATTGCTGTTGATCCATCACGCCAGGGCGGTGGTATTGGTAGCTATCTAATGCACGAGCTCTGCGCCGTAGCAGTGGATTGTGGTTGCAAATCGATGTCACTTGAAGTGCGAGTCAGCAACAAGGCTGCGCAGGCTCTGTATTCCAAATTCGGTTTCGTCCCAGCTGGCATCCGGCAGCGCTATTACGAGAATTCTGAAGATGCGATCGTGATGTGGTGCCACGATATTGATGGTGATGAATATGCAGCGAAACTCGCGTCATTGACTGGAGATCATCAATGAAGGTGGATGCAAACACGCTTGTATTAGCCATTGAAACCAGCTGTGATGAGACTGCTGCATCACTAGTGCTTGGGGGTACCGATGTCGTCTCCTCCGTGGTGTCGTCACAAATTGAAATCCATGCACGCTTTGGTGGGGTTGTGCCCGAAGTGGCGAGTCGTGCCCACGTTGAAGCTTTGCCGCATGTTGTTGACCAAGCGATAGCGCAAGCTGGTGTTAGCCCCGAGCGCATTGATGCAGTTGCAGCAACCATGGGCCCTGGACTCATTGGCGCTTTGCTTGTGGGTGTTGCTGCGGCCAAGTCCTACGCGCTTGCGTGGAGCGTGCCCTTCATCGGAGTCAATCATCTTGAGGCGCATCTGTATGCGGCATTGCTCGATGACCCTGATCTTGAATTTCCGTTGCTGGTCACTCTCGTTTCTGGTGGACACACGATGTTGATCGAGATGCGTGGTCATGGTGATTACACAATCCTTGGGCGAACAATCGACGATGCTGCTGGTGAGGCATTTGACAAAGTCGCACGGTATCTAGATCTCGGTTATCCGGGTGGGCCCGCTGTTGAAAAAACTGCCCGTGTTGGTAATCCAGCGGCGATCAACTTTCCTCGTGGGATGTTGCATGACGGACTGGATTTTTCGTTTAGTGGTCTAAAGACAGCTGTAATCAATCACGTCCGTGCAAATCCTGATGTTGATTCAGCCGATGTAGCCGCGTCTTTTCAAGAAGCAGTAGTGGATGTTCTCGCACGTAAAGCGGAGCGTGCAGCAACACAGATTGGGGCACGTGGTCTAGTTCTTGGTGGTGGTGTTGCTGCCAATGGTCCGTTGCGTGAGCGGTTTAATCAGATTGCTGATTCACTCGGTGTGAAATGTTCTCTGCCAAGTAGGGAGATGTGCACCGACAATGCAGCAATGATCGGTGCGGCCGCTTGGTATCGGTTGCGCAGTGATGGACCGATGTCATTTGATACGGGAGCGTTTCCAAATCTCGCTCTACCGGTGACCCAATGATGTTCAAGATCGGTACGCATCAGCCTTCGGCACCGGTGGTGCTTGCACCAATGGCCGGTGTCACCAACGCTCCATTCCGTGCATTGTGCAGGCGGTATGCACCTGGCCTGGTCTATGTGAATGAGATGGTCATGGCCACAGCAGTCGTGCATGGCAACGCCAAAACCAGGCACTTAATGCATTTTGACGAGAGCGAAGATGTGCGCAGTTTGCAGCTTTATGGGAGTGATCCCGTGATGTTGGGTCGCGCAGTGCATGAATTATGCGATGCCGGCAAGGTCGACCATATTGACCTGAACTTCGGCTGCCCAGCCCAGAAAGTCACACGCAAAGGTGGTGGTGCTGCAGTTCCACTAAAGAAGAATCTGTTGCGGGCAATTCTTCGTGCCGCTGTTTCTGCGGCTGCTCCGTACAACGTGCCAGTCACATGCAAATTCCGAATGGGTATTTCTGAAGAGCTGATGACTTTTCTAGATACTGGTCGGATCGCGGCTGAAGAAGGTGTGGCTGCGATCGCGCTTCATGCTCGTACCGCTCAACAGCATTACGCCGGAGATGCCCGGTGGGACGCAATTGGCGAGCTGAAACAAGCGGTGCAATCTGTACCAGTACTTGGCAACGGTGATATCTGGGAAGCGCGCGATGCGCTTCGGATGGTGGAACACACCGGATGCGATGGAGTAGTAATCGGGCGTGGATGCCTTGGTAAGCCTTGGCTCTTTGCTGATCTGACCGCGGCATTTCGTGGTGAGCCAATTCCAGAATCACGCCTCCTCGGTGAGGTAGTTGATGTGATGCTTGAGCATGCACGCATGCTTTGTGCACACAAGAATGATGCTGAACGTGGCGTTGTTGAATTTCGTAAACACGCATCTTGGTATTTGACCGGTTATCCAGTTGGGCCCGATGTGCGTAGACGCGCTGCCCAAGCCTCATCAATCACAGAGCTTGAAGAAATTCTTGGTTCACTTGACCGCAGTGCTCGACTGGTTGAAGGTGGTGCACGACTGAAGCGTGGTCACACGAATGGACCCATCAAGGTTGTGCTACCCGAGGGATACCTTGATCATCTCGAAGATCTATCCGTGCCAGACGACAACGACGTAGTGAGTCTGAGCGGTGGCTGACACCAATTTTGTACTCGCATCACGCTCACCGCGTCGTGTTCAGCTTCTGACCGAGTTGGGGATCGAATTCGAAGTGCGGCCAGCAGATGTTGATGAAACACCACAACCAGGTGAAGAACCCACGGAGTATGTCGGGCGTCTCGCACACGACAAGGCGTTCGCCGTTGTGTCACCTGGAGCGAACGAAGTTGTGATCGGGGCTGACACAACTGTTGATGTCGACGGTGTGATCTTTGGCCAGCCGGTCGATGAAAACGATGCGCGAGAAATGCTC
>CAIYHK010000062.1 GCA_903925985.1 uncultured Actinomycetes bacterium | reverse complement strand
GGTGGCGACTTTGGCACCATCATCAAATCAATAACCGAGCGAATGTTCGTTTTTCCCGATGACACCCTGGTACTGCCCGGACACGGACTGGACACAACGATTGGCACAGAGCGACCGCATCTCGACGAGTGGGTCGCTCGCGGTTGGTAACCCATGATTGATCCACGCGGCAGATCCTTGGGCGGGATGGTCAAGGATCCTTCAGTGTTTACGCCTGTTAGGCAAGATACAAACCTGCGCGCCGACGGACGCCCCTCGCAGCAATGGCGAGATGAGCTACGCAAAATTCCCAACCTACGCAATGCCATCACGGTGATTTTTCTATGGGTGCAAACAATCGCCATCATTGCGTTCACCCTGGCTGTAAACAGCTGGTGGATTTGGTTAGTTGCTTTTGTTTTGATGGGACGAACACATGCTCAGTACTCCTCCCTGATGCATGAGGCTGCTCACCGACTTTTGTTTTCCAATAAGCGAGTCAACGACCAAGTTGGGCGATGGCTTCTCGGATACCCGGTCTTCATTTCGACCGATGCTTACCGACGCGTGCACATGGCACATCATCGTGAAGAGTTTGGTCCCGAAGAACCAGACATTCCGCTGTATGCGGGGTATCCGATCTCGCGTGAAAGTTTTCGTCGCAAGGTAATTCGCGATCTGACTGGACAAACGGGTTGGACGATGTTGCGAGGTCAACTTCGAGCACTGCGTTCGCCCGATGTGCGTGCGCGTCGCACTATGCAAAAGATGATCGCTGTACAACTCGTCCTCTTTACTGCATCGATTGCAATTGGTGCGCCGCTTGCCTATCTGCTTCTTTGGGTGCTTCCGTGGTTCACAATCTGGCGCCTAATCAATCGTCTGCGAGCAATTGCTGAACACGGTGGTCTCCAGGCCGACGCGGATCGGCGCAACACCACACATTCCATCAAGCAGCATTGGTTGGCTCGTTTCTACATGGTTCCGTACAACATCGGATTTCACATTGCCCACCACGTGGATGCTGGAATTCCATTTCGTTCGCTGCCGGAATACCACCGCGCTATGTGCTCAATAGGATTTGTGACCGACGCCTACGAATACCCGTCCTACACGGCCTTCTGGCGTGCTGCGAGGACTGGAAAGGCTTGAAACAACTGGGTTTTGTGGTTGTTGGATTTGCACTATCGGCATAGTGCTATTTGGCCCACCCGAATCTAGAATTGGTCTGTGCCTGAGTTGCTTAGCCTCGTTGACATCCACGCCAAACCCGCCAACCCCGATGCCGGCGGCGACGAAATCCTGCGTGGGCTCAACCTCACCGTGAACGTAGGTGAGGTTCACGCAATCATGGGCCCGAACGGCTGCGGAAAATCCACGCTCGCCTCCACCCTTTTGGCGTCACCCGAATATGAACTCACATCGGGCCAGATCATCTACAAAGGCGAAGATGCCACTAAGTGGCCAACCGAAGACCGGGCGAAGAATGGCATGTTTCTCGCATTTCAGTATCCGCAAGAAATTGCAGGGGTATCGGTTATTCAGTTTTTGCGCCAGGCACTCTCAGCTCGCAAAGGAATCGATCTCTCGGTACTCGAACTCCGACTTGCAGTTATGGACTGGATGAAGCGCCTTGATATGGATTCGTCATTCGTTGATCGTTACCTCAACGAAGGTTTCTCAGGTGGCGAGAAAAAGCGTAATGAGATTATGCAGATGGCGATTCTCGAACCCGAGC
>CAIYHK010000061.1 GCA_903925985.1 uncultured Actinomycetes bacterium | reverse complement strand
TGGTTTCGAGAGCGAAGTCGAGACACTGGCTCTTCACAGTGCAGCCCGAGCAAACCTCTTTGGCTTTTGCGATCTGCAACAGGGCCTGACCCGTGGTGCCGATCGGGAAGAACAATTCGGGATCGGTGTCTGCACAAAGAGATTCGCGGCGCCACGAATAGTCCGCATTGCCGAGTGCGAGGCTGGAAGCAAGAATTGACACTGAGGGCTCCTGATTGCTGTAAATCCGAACGATTCGGATGAAACTTCGATGGTGAATGCGCCGTGAACGGCTTTGAAACGGTAGAGGTGTGCAAAGGTGCTGACAAGGGGTCATTCTGAGCAATTTGTTCAGCGACCCTAAAGTGGTTGAAAACTAAGGGTTACAGAGGATGAATGTGGCAAACGTCATAGCCCATCGCGGTGCTTCAGCAGCCGTTCAGGAAAACACATTGATGGCATTTGCGATGGCCAAGAGGATGGGCGCCGACGCCGTTGAGCTGGATGTGCGTAACACGCGCGATGGCCTTTTGGTTGTCCACCATGACCCACGCCTTGCCGATGGGAGTGTGATCAGCGAGACCCATCACTTGGACATCCCGGATCACATTCCAACGCTTGCCGAGGCACTGGAGTCGTGCGCAGGAATGTGGGTGAACGTTGAAATCAAAAACGATCCAGAAGAACCCGACTTTGATCCAACAGAAATTCGCACACGGAAGACGGTCGAACTTCTGCAAGAACTCGGCGAACTCGATCGTTGGCTCATCTCGTCGTTTCGCCGCGAGACCATTGACTATGTACGTGAACTCAATTCACAGTTCCGAACTGCTTGGTTAACCGTTGGGGTCCGTGACGAAGATCTGGCACAAGTGGCGGAGAGCTTGAAGTCTGCTGGGCATGAGGCCATTCACCCATATGTCGGCTTGCTGTCAAAGCCAGCACTTGATGCTTTTCACTCCGCCGGACTGCAAGTGAACACTTGGACTTGTGACGACCCAGCACGACTTGAAGAGCTCATGCGATGGGGAATTGATGGCATCTGCACAAACGTGCCCGATGTTGCGCTCTCTATACGTCAGCAATTGCAACAGGCTTAATCAGCCTGATTGCCTCGGGCACGTGTTGAAACTCGAGATCAGTGGTTTCGCCTAGATAATCGCCGTCGAGCTGGAATGGAAAGTGTTCCGCGCTCGAGATACGCAGCTGCGTGAGGTCGGTGTGCACGTCAAGGATGTCTGCATTTTTCTCGGTAACACGAATCCCGCCACCTTTTAGAGCGCCCAAAAGTGTCTTGATTACTGCAGGCGCCGAGAGTGTTTTGAAAGTGACGGCAACAAGACCCCGATCAAGAGATGCGGCGGAAGAGAGATCGAGTGGTCGGTTTCCAAGATACGTATACGGGTTGGTGTTCAACACCACGGTGAAGAATCCGTTATCCACCTGCCACGACTCGCCCTGCACACTGAAATGTGGTTTTGTGCGGTCGTATTTCGAAAGCCAAGTCTGCAGCGATGCAGCAATGAACAATGGGTGCCCTGCATAGCGCTTGAGTGATGCACGCTTTTCAACCTCGCGCACGACCGCTGCATCAAAACCAACACCAGTGTGAAAACAGAAGTAGCGACCATTCACCCGCCCGAGACCGATCGGGTCTCCACTGCCGTTGGTGAGCCCGCCGACAATCTGGCGAACAGCGACGCTGGGGTCATTCTTAAGACCGATTGTGCGCGCGAACACGTTCGTTGAGCCGCCAGGCATCACCGCTAAGGCCGTATCCGTGCCAGCCAGCCCCGTGGCGACCTCATTTAGGGTTCCGTCGCCACCGAATGCCACCACCGCGTCAAGCCCGCGCCTTGCCGCATCTTGAGCAAATCGGGTGGCGTGTCCGCGGCGGTTGGTTTCCACCATCTGGACCTCATGTTCTCTGGACAGAGCCTGATGAACGACCACGGTGTTCCGTGCCGTTACCGAGGATGCGAAGGAGTTCACGACGAGCAGGATGCGCAAGGCAGAAACGGTATCAGGGGAGCCAATGAGCGACCCCTGTCACAGTTGGTTAATGGGGTTTCCAATCGGTACGGTTGAAGCCCATGAACGTAATTGTGTGCGTGAAGCAGATCCCAGACCCGGCCAACCCGGGAGCCCTCGACGGCAGCACTAATGCTCTTAAGCGTGACGGCAAGCTGATCATGGATGAGTCCGACAGCTATGGCGTTGAAATGGCGTTGCAGTTGGTTGATGCAGCAGGAGGCGGTGAGGTGAGCATCGTTTCGATGGCGCCGAACAGTGAAACCTCAGGCATGCGCACCGCACTTGCGATGGGTGCTGCAAAGGGTGTGTTGATCTCTGATCCAGCACTTGCCGGATCAGATGCACTCACAACTGCAAAGGTGCTTGCTGCAGCCGTTAAGCGTCTTGGTGGTGCGGATCTCGTAATCGCAGCAACTGAATCGAGCGATGGTTACACAGGTACCGTGCCCGAGCAGATGGCGGAACTTCTCGGATTGCCATCAGTCACTTTTGCAAAGAAGATTGCAATCAACGGCGGCACATTGAACGCCGATCGTCAGACCGAAGCTGGTTATGACGAAGTGACATGCCCATTGCCCGCGCTCATCAGCGTGACCGCTGGTGTGGTTGAGCCGCGTTACCCATCCTTCAAAGGAATCATGGCTGCAAAGAGCAAGCCGGTTGAAGAAGTGAAGGCTTCGGATCTTGGCGTTGCACCATCTGGTTGGGATGGCGCAGGTCAGAAGATCACAAACGTTGCACAGGCCGAAGCGCGCCAGGCAGGCGAAGTGATCGAAGACGACGGCGAAGCATTTGGCCGCGTCGTGGCATTCCTCGAAAATCTGAAAGCAATCTGAGAAAGGCACTGAAATGACTCTGAACAATGTTTGGGTATTTGCACAGGTTGCAAATGGAGTGCCCACCACAGGAACTCTTGAACTCTTGACCAAGGCCCGTGAGATCGGTGCGAATGTCTCGGCATTCATCGGTGCCGACGGTGCCGGTGTTGCTGGCGCACTTGGTGAATACGGCGCTACCAAGGTCTACGCAACTGGCGATCTCGCTGGTGCCTTGCCTGGTGTTGCAGTTTCCAGCGCGATGAAGGCTGTCATTGATGGTGGCAACAAGCCCGACCTCATCATGTTCCCGCAGAACTACGAAGGCCGTGACGTGATGTCGCGCTTGTCGGTCAAGCTCGATGTCACTGTTCTTACGAACAACATCGACGTGGCGGTTGATGGCGGCGCAGTGAGTGCCACCACGCCAATCTTTGGCGGTAACACCCTCGTTACGACCACGTTCACAGGTTCTGGGCCACACCTTGTGGCCTTCCGCCCGAAGAGCTTTGCGGCAGAGTCCGCTGGCGGCGGCGCTGCTGAAGTTGTGGCAGCTCCCGTGGCTGATGCTGGCGCTGCAAAGGTGACTGCAGTTCACGTTGAAGAGACCTCGGGTCCGAAACTCGACGAAGCCGACATCGTGGTGTCCGGCGGCCGTGGTCTCGGTGAGGCGCCGTCGTACTCAATGGTGGAAGAGCTTGCGAAGTTGTTGAAGGGTGCGCCTGGCGCATCACGCGCAATTGTTGACGCAGGCTGGGTGCCTTACTCGTACCAAGTCGGCCAGACCGGCAAGGTCGTAAAGCCAACCATCTACATCGCTGCCGGAATCTCGGGTGCAACCCAGCACATGGTGGGCATGAAGGGTTCAAAGAACATCATCGCAATCAACAAGGACAAAGAAGCACCGATCTTCGGTGTGGCTGACCTCGGCATCGTGGGTGACGTGCACAAAGTGCTCCCCAAGTTGATCGAAGCCATCAAGTCCCGCGGCTGATTCCGCGCTGTATCAAATAGCGGTGTCAACCGCGTTGATGATCCATGTGACGCCGTCAGTTGGATCCTCTACTGCGATCTGTAATCGCCAACCTGAACGCGTTTCGTAGGCATCCCACTGCCACCAAGTGAACTCGCTAGTGATGTCGCCGATCTCATCGGGCTTGAGCGGCCACTCGTCTGTGAGGCCAGCGAGTGCGACCACGCACCACCACATGCTGTAGCGACCACTTGCCATCCCGC
This sequence comes from uncultured Actinomycetes bacterium, assembly GCA_903925985.1. Classification (GTDB taxonomy): domain Bacteria; phylum Actinomycetota; class Acidimicrobiia; order Acidimicrobiales; family Ilumatobacteraceae; genus CAIYHK01. The sequence continues at coordinate 1,007 of CAIYHK010000061.1, read as the reverse complement.
GGCGGCGACCGTGTGCACCTCCGCTCGAACCGGCCCAAGTGATCAGTGAGATTGCATCAGCGGGAGTGATGTTTTGACCACGCGCACGTACTACACCAATTGAGGCGAGCGCTTCGGAGACTCCTCCTTCAGCACCACGTATCTCGGCACGACCATTTGATGCACTGATCCAGGGTTCAATCACGGCACGAAGCGCACTGGTCGTATCCCGATCTTCGACCACATTTGCTTTCGCTGCAATTTCAAGCGGTTGCAGTTCGCCGTTGAATTCGGGTGGGTCATGTTGCACGCCGGCGTCCGTATAGACAGGTGGCTGATACCGATGCTCCCAACTCTGCAATGTGTGTGGAATATCAAACACTTGCAAAGTTGGGTTGTAATTGATGTCTGCACCACGAATTCCGCATTCATGGGCGACAACATCGGCGATGTGGACGTCACTTAAATGTCCTTTGAGGTCATCCCAACTGTGATGTTGTGCAATCACTTCTGAGAGTGGACCAAACAAGAAGTTTGTGTTTGTTTCGTCCAGAGCTTGGACTGCGAACTCCGCTGGCGCATGCAGCGCGAGTCGGTAGTTGGCAAGCGTAGTGATTGGCCACATCTGCCGACCCGAATCATTTGCTAGACGACATGTGTCGCGAACTCGGAGTAACTCTGTCCAGTCACGCGATGAACAACAGCCATCTACATACCGCACTAGACCATCGTGATCGAGACTGTTGATCAGTGTGTCTAGCTCGCTCACACCAATGGCCATGGATAGCGATGGCCAGAGGCGTCAATTGGAAGAACACCGCGGTCGCACACCCAAGTGCACCGCTGCACCAATGCTTCAACCTCGGCTTCGGAAAGTAGGTTCGTGATTTCACAGGGTGGATTATCACGAATCGCTGTTATGGCAGACACCAAGTTGGTATTGATCTGCTCGCCGCCGAACTCCCAGATAACGGTGCGTAATTTGAACTGCGATGAAAAGCAAAGGCCCTGATCGATGCCCCAGACGG
>CAIYHK010000060.1 GCA_903925985.1 uncultured Actinomycetes bacterium | reverse complement strand
TGATGGTCGTCGCGCTGACGTTCTCAAAGTTGCTGGCGAGAACGTTTCAACAGTTGAAGTAGAACAAGTGCTGGCTGCGCATCCGGCAATTCTCGAAGCAGCCGTCGTGGGGCAACCCGATGAGATTCGCGATGAAGTCCCGGTTGGTTGTGTGGTGGCACGTGACCCATCATCAGCGCCAACTATTGAGGAACTACACGCTTGGTGTGAGGCGCGCCTGAGCAAATCCAAGCGTCCGCGGGACATTACCTTTGTAGATGAACTCCCACGCACAAGTGTCGGCAAGATCCGCAAGTTTCTCTTGAAGGGGTCAGGGGAAAACGTGAACGAAAAGCAAAAGGTGTAGGGCCAGCGCTGCGGCTGACTCAACAGAAAGAAACGAGGAACGATGACAATTCTCACCGATGAACTACTCAAGTCATTTGATGCGTCAATTACCGATGTGTCGACGGCTGAGACCATGCCACCTGAGATCTACACAAGCGAAGAGTTTCTTGAGTTCGAACGCCGCACGATTTTCAGCCAAGAGTGGCTCTGTGCGGGTCGGGCGAGCCGTATCCCCAACGCCGGGGACTATTTCACAACAACTCTTAACGGAGAACATCTAATCGTGGCCCGCGACAAGACCGGCAACGTCAATGCCTTTTCGTCAATTTGTCGACATCGTGGAATGCAGATCTGCGAAGACAGCGGCAACTGTGGCACGTTCACCTGCCCGTACCACATGTGGGTGTACGGCCTTGATGGTCGTCTGCTTGGTGCGCCAGCGATGGAGAAGACCGCAAACTTCGACAAGAAGGAATGGGGAATGCCCACTCTGAAAGTTGAGCTTTGGCAGGGCTTCATCATGGTGAACTTCGACAATGACGCCAAACCCTTTGGCCCAACGATGTCCCGCTACGAGCCGTTCCTTGCCAACTATGAACTGGAACAGACCGTTTGCCCGGGCACTTTCACATTGCGTGATTTGCCATGGAACTGGAAAGTGATGATGGAGAATTTCAACGATGGCTATCACGCCAACCGTCTCCATCACACCATTCAAGATTTCTGCCCAAGCAGCATGGCGGCTTTTCCGGTGCCGTGGTCCGATGACTCTGGTGTGATGTTCCGCACGAATGGTTACACCCACATCGATGGTGGATTCAATGCAACCACCAAGGCGCTAATGCCGATCTTTCCGAAATTGACCGAAGAAGAGCGTTGGCGGTCGACCTTTGCATTAATGCCGCCGACTCTGTGCTTTGGAACTGCTCCAGATCAGGCGTTCTTCTTTATCGTGCATCCAAAAACTCCGGACACCATTGACGTTGAGATTGGTTATCTGTTCCACCCATCGGCACTTGAACACCCGATGTTTGAGTACTTGTACGAAATGAGTGATGCCGGTGTGCAGGTGTTTGTGAAACAAGACCAGGATGCGACCACGAAGGTTCAGCGCGGCATGCATTCACAATTCGCGCCTCGGGGCCGGTACTCCTGGCAAGAAGAAAGCCATGTGCAATTCAATAAGTGGCTTGTAGAGCGCTACCGCCGCAACTGGCCGGGCCGTCGTCTGACTGTGGTTTCAGAAAAGGCTGGCTGAATCCTCGATGAACGTACCCACCGCATCCGTTTCAGCAATCGCTGATGTGCTTTCGTTGCGCAAGCAAGATGGTTGGCTTACGCCACCCCTCTCGGCGATCGTGCCTGCGAACTGTCGCGCATCGGCGGAAGTTGTGACTGTGCAGATGGAGAGTCGTGAGAGTGGTGCGGACTTCAAGCCGATGTATGAACTCCTGTCTGGTGATCACAAAGGCAAGGTTCTTGTAATCGCTGGTGCGATTGATATTCGCGGAGCAATCTGGGGAGAGATTCTTACTTCGGCGGCAATGCAGGCTGGGTTTGCAGGTGTCGCAGTGGATGGCTTTGTTCGTGACTTGCCGGCCGTTGCCGCGCTGGGGTTCCCTATGTACGCAAGTGGTACTGCAGTTGTTGGCCCACTGGGTCACGCTCATGTGGTCAGTGTGGGAACCGTCGTCAACATTGGTGGATGCGAAATAGCACCTGGTGACCACGTGGTGCTTGATGACTCTGGCTGTGTGCGCATCAAAGCCAACGAATTGCAGGAAGTTCTTCTTGCGGCTACTGAATACGAAGAAGCGGAAGAAAAAGTGCTCTCGGCGATCACCTCAGGTGAGCGCCTTAATTCTGCGTATCGCCACAAGGCGGACGTGGTGGCAAGGCTTAGGAGGTAGCTCCAGGGTCTGGGGGAGGGGATCCAAGCAATTTCTTAATGAGTAGCTATTTAATTCGGTGATTACCGAGCCGTTAAAAACGGCAAGAATAAACAGACCAATAACCAATTGGAGGGAAAATGAAAGGAAAGTTGCGACTTGCATTCGCAGTTCTCGGTGCTTCGGCACTCTTGATCAGCGCATGCAGCGACGACAGCGACAGCGACAGCACGACTACGTCTGCCGCTGAAGAAACAACTACAACAATCAACGAGAAGATCATGATGCTGGATGCTGATGCAGACGGTGACGTGCAATTCGGTGTTGCTGCTGCTGGTCCGGCCAATGACGGTGCGTACGTGCAGGCAACAGTTGATGGCGTGAAGGCATTTGCCGAGGCAAACGGTCTTCCAGAGCCGATCGTTGTTGATGA
>CAIYHK010000059.1 GCA_903925985.1 uncultured Actinomycetes bacterium | reverse complement strand
GGCCATCATCTCTGCGGCCATGATCTTGCGGCCCGTGGGGTTGATGCGCTCGCCAATGATGACGAAGGGACGGTCAAAGCCGATGATGACTTCGCGCGTAAAGCGGGTGCTGGTCGTCGCCCACCACGCTGATCTTGGAGAACATCGGAAACTTCACTGAGAAATTCGTGCTGCAGAACTGTTCAATCTCTGAGTCGGTACCGGGCTCTTGCGCACCAAAGTTGTTCGCTGGGAAACCAAGTACTGCGAAACCACGATCTTTGTAGTTCTCATACACACGCTCGAGAGCTTCGTACTGCGGCGTGAGTCCGCATTGTGAAGCCACGTTCACTACGAGCAACACATTGCCGTCGAATGCGGCAAGGCTGGTGTCGTCACCTTTGATGGTCTTTACAGGAATGTTCTGAATGCTGGACATGGTTCCCCTTGGTCGTCAGATGTCGCCGTCAGGCTAGCGGTGATTCAGGCCTCTGCCGACTTGGCGAGGTTAGCGAGCGTGATTTCCATGTTCTTGCGGTTGTACTCCGCCCGGTCAGCGACGCCAGAGATGATCTGACCTAGGCGGCGATCCAAGCCTTTGCGCTTATCCACCCAAAAATGTCGTACCTCGCAAGATGCTCCGCGGTCCTCGACCTCGTAACCCCATGTGCACCACGCACGACCGCCGACCACGAGATCAAACGCAAAACGGCGCTCGGGCTCGAACTCCGTGACCCGCACCTTCGTAGGCCATTTACGGCGGCCATTCTTGTTGCTCCCTTTCAAGATGGTGCCAACACTCGGGCCCGAAGCCTTAACCCACTGACCCCCCTGGTTCTCAGGTGACCACTCACCCATTCGGGGCAAGTCGGTGACCAAAGCCCAGGCCCTTGAGCCAGGCACGTTGATTACACGGGATACGGACACTGTTTCACTGTGATTCGACATGCCATTGAGTCTTGCACTCGCAGAAGCATTGCCTTCACAGGGCCTGTGGGGTTAGCCTTAGAAGCGTGACAACCGCATTGGAGCTTCTACTTACGTAACGGCGACCGCCGCATAACGCTGTCGCCGCACCCTCTGAGCCTCCGGCCAGGGGGTTTTTTGTTGCCTCAGTTCGATTGATCACCAAAACACAGCCAAAGGAATCCGCAAATGCCACCAGCACCGGTAAATCCAAAAAAGATGGAATTCGATAAGTACAAGCCGTTCGTGCCGCTCGTACTCAAAGACCGCACCTGGCCGAACCACACGATCGCCAAGGCTCCGATCTGGTGTTCAGTCGACCTTCGCGACGGCAACCAAGCACTCATTGATCCAATGGACCCCGAGCGCAAAAAGCGTATGTTTCTCGAACTCGTGAAGATGGGCTTCAAAGAAATTGAAGTCGGTTTCCCATCGGCTAGCCAGCCCGACTACGACTTCTTGCGCATGCTGATTGAAGAGGACCTCATTCCCGATGATGTGATCGTGCAAGTGCTGGTGCAAAGCCGTGCGGAATTGATTGAGCGCACCTACGAATGTTTGCGCGGCGCCAAACAAGCCGTTGTGCACTTCTACAACTCAACAAACCCGTTGCAGCGCGAGGTTGTGTTCGGTCTCGACAAAGACGGCATTGTTGACATTGCCGTGAACGCGGCGAAGTTGTGCAAGAAACTTGAAGACGTTGTGCAGGGCACCCGCATTCGTTATGAATACTCCCCCGAGAGTTTCACACTCACTGAGCCAGAGTTCGCGATTGAGATCTGCGAAGCGGTCATGGACGTGATCCAACCAACACCTGACGACAAGTTGATTCTTAACCTGCCAGCAACGGTTGAGTGCTACTCACCAAATGTTTATGGTGACGTGATCGAATGGTTCGGGCGCACAATCCGCAATCGCGACTCAATAATCTTGTCACTACACCCACACAACGACCGTGGTTGCGCCGTGGCCGCTGCTGAATTTGGTGTGATGGCGGGAGCCGACCGTGTTGAAGGAACGCTCTTTGGTAACGGCGAGCGCACGGGCAATGTGGACATCATCACACTTGCGATGAACTTGTTCATGAATGGCGTAGATCCAGAACTTGACATCACCGACATTGACCAATTGCGTCGCACTGCTGAGTACTGCAACCGCCTGCCAGTACATCCACGGCATCCATACGTGGGTGATCTCGTCTACACCGCATTCTCCGGTAGTCATCAAGACGCAATCAAAAAGGGCATCGAAAAACTCGGCCCCAACTACACCGAGTGGGGTGTGCCTTACCTGCCGATTGACCCACGCCATGTTGGTCGTTCATACGAAGCCGTTATCCGCGTAAACAGCCAATCCGGCAAAGGTGGCGTTGCTTATGTGATGAAGACTGAGCACGGATTTGATCTACCGCGTCGCCTGCAGATCGAATTCTCAAAAGAGATTCAGCACATCACCGAAGACTCCGGCACCGAAATCAGCCCGACTTCAATGTGGGATGCTTTCCAAAAGTCATATCTGCCCGCCACTCCAAAATTTGTCCTGCGTAGTCATGAAATGCGTAGTGACTCTGCTTCGGGAACCACCGAAGTAACTGCACAGGTAGTTATCGACGGTGCACTGAAGACCATCAGCGGCACTGGCAATGGCCCCATTGACGCATTTGTGCACGCAATGCGCGAAGGCCTGGCCGCCGATGTGGATGTGGTTGATTATGCCGAGCATGCACTCGGACAGGGTTCTGAAGCAACTGCAGTTGCATATGTGGAAACTGTCGACAGCGCGGGAACACCACTTTGGGGTGTCGGCACCGACCCGAACATCATCACTGCTTCGCTGATGGCAGTTCTGGCCGCACACGAACGCCGCCAAAGTAGCTGAAGACCCACTACCGTCATTGATGGCGAAAATTTACGGATGGAGGGCTAGTGAAAGTTGTTGTTGACTTCGATCTCTGTGCATCAACAGGTGGCTGCGCGCGTATTTGCCCAGAAGTTTTTGAAGTACGTACCGATGGCTATCTCTATGTGCTGCAGGACAACCCAGATGATGAACTTCGGGACAAAGTCGTGGAAGCCGCCGAGAACTGCCCCACTGGCGCAATTACCATTGAGGATTGATGAGTTTTCTCGCCACACTCAATAAAGCGTGGACGACGACCAATTCGATGCTCTGTGTGGGGCTTGATCCCGACCTTGATCGACTCCCTGATGGAATTCGACGCGATAACAACGGAATCGAAGATTTCTGTCGCGCAATTATTGAATCCACGGCTGATACCGCCTGCGCATTCAAACCACAGATTGCGCACTTTGCCGCTCGTGGTGCCGAAGTTCAACTCGAACGCATCTGCAAATTGATTCGTGAGAGCCACCCGAACACCACACTGATTTTGGATGCTAAACGTGGTGATATCGGCTCAACAGCCGAGTACTACGCGCAGGAAGCCTTTGACCGTTACGGCGCACACGCGGTCACCGTAAACCCGTACATGGGCACAGACAGCATCGAGCCATTCTTGAAGCGTGGCGCTGCGATCGTGTTGTGTCGCACCTCGAATCTTGGTGGTAGCGAATTACAAAACAAGTTGATTGATGGTGTGCCCGTTTATCAACACATCGCCCGCACCGCGGCTGAGTCGTGGTCAATGATGGGCGAAGTTGGGCTCGTTGTTGGCGCTACTTTCCCCGGCGAACTCGCCGAAGTGCGCGCAATTGCTCCATCGCTCCCCTTGCTAGTTCCCGGTGTAGGAGCCCAAGGCGGAGACATCGAAGCAACCGTGCGTGCGGGACGCGACTCCAATGGGCGCGGCATGATGATCAACTCTTCACGAGCAATTATCTACGCAAGCAACGGCAAGGACTTCGCCTCCCAGGCACGAGGGGCAGCGCTTGCTACTCGCGATGCCATCAACGCAGTGAGCTGAAACTCGAATCAGAGGTGAAGCCGTGCGACCTGGATGATTCCGGGCTCAGCGGCGAGTTTGCTCACAACTTCATCGGGCACATGAATGTTTGTGGCCATCACCATCATCGCGGTGCCAGCAGCATCAGCACGACCCACATCCATATCCTCAATGTTCACGTTGGCCGCACCAAGGGTGACACCAACAAGACCAATTACACCTGGGCGGTCGTCGTTGCGAACGATCAACATGTTCTCAGATGGTGGCACACGCATTACATGGTCATCGATCATCACGATTCGTGCGTGTCGGCTCTGACTCGTAAGGGTTGCAGCAATTGAGTGCCCACCACCACGAATTGTCACAAGATTCTTGTACTCAGTGCCATCTTTGGAAGTTGAGTTCTTCACTTCAACACCACGCTGCTTAGCGATCTGCGGCGCATTCACGTATGTGACCTGCTCATCTCCATTCGCACCGAAATAACCCTTTTGCGCACTAAGCGAAAGTAGACCGATGTCATAGCCACCGATTTCACCAGCTGCGTTGATCTCAAGAGTTGTGACCTTTGAACCATCAGATTCAATAAGGCTTGCAAATAGTCGCCCAAGGCGCTCCGCGAGAGGCAAGAAGGGCTTGATGGTTTCGTTTGCCTCTGCTGCGTTCACATTGACTGCAAACGGCACGAAGTCGCCAGCGAGCGCGAGCAACATCATGTCAGCAATCGTGTCACCGGCTTTGTCTTGTGCTTCGCGTGTACTCGCACCGAGGTGAGGCGCTACGACAATGTTTGGCAGTGTGAACAGTGGTGACTCAGTTGTCGGCTCTTTATTGAACACGTCAAGTGCTGCACCGGCAATTACACCGTTCTTCAATGCTTCATAGAGTGCTTCTTCATCCACAATGCCACCACGGGCCACGTTGATCACTCGGAGCTCTGGCTTGGCCTTCTTCAGTAAGTCGCGGCCGATGAGACCGATGGTTTCCTTGGTCTTTGGTAGGTGCACCGTGAGGAAATCAGCGCGCGCTACTAGTTCGTCGAGGCTTACCGCCTCGACTCCCATTTCACGAGCACGTTCTTCCGAGATGTACGGGTCAAATGCGATGACTCGCATTGCGAAACCAGCTGCGCGTTCGGCCACCAATTTGCCGATTCTACCAAGGCCCACAATTCCGAGGGTTTTTTCGGCAAGCTCGACACCCTCCCACTTGCTGCGTTCCCATCGACCAGCAACCAACGCGGCATGTGCCTGTGGCACGTTGCGAGCAATCGACAACAACAAGGCCATTGTTTGCTCAGCCGCGGAGATGATGTTTGAAGTTGGCGCATTGACCACCATGACGCCACGGTTAGTAGCCGCTTCAACATCCACATTGTCAAGGCCCACTCCTGCACGACCCACAACCTGAAGATCCGGTGCGGCGGCGATGGCTTCGGCGTCCACATTCGTAGCTGAGCGAATGATAAGAGCGTTCACACCAGGAAGCGCAGCAAGGAATTGCTCACGTGAAAGCTCTGTACGCACATCCACTTCATGGCCGGCCAGACGAAGCCGATCAAGGCCCCCTTGGGCGATTTCTTCGGTTACCAGGATGCGCGCCATAGGTCTTTAATCATTGTGGGTCTCGGCCCCTAAACAGAAACGGAATAGACAATTCGCTAAGCGATGGACTCTGATGGAGCCATGGCATTTCAGTTTTTATCCCCGGAATGGGTCGCAGCGGCCCAGGAGATACGCGGGCGCTTTGAATCACGACTGGGTCGAATCGATACTCCAGTTCGGATCAACCACGTGATCACGGGCACACCGTTTGGGGATGATGGCACAGTGCTAGCCCACATGGACACCGCAGATGGCACGTTGCTACTGGATCTTGGCGCTATCGCCGACGCGGACGCCACTGTCACGGCCGATTACGAAACGGCAAAAAACATTCTGCTCTCAAGTGACCCGCAGTTGACTCTGCACGCAATGCTCACCGGCAAGCTCAAAATTGAGGGTGACTCCCAGAAGGTTTTGTCACTCCAATCTCACCTTGGGCAGTTCGACGGAGCCCAAGTAATCGCAGAAGAATTGCTTAGCGAATTGCGGGCTATTACTGACTAGACCGTCTCATGGCCTGGCTGTCGCTGGGCTATAGGTGTCGACCGCGTGAAACTCGCGATGAACACGCCGATGGCGGCCGCCACTGCTCCTGACGCGAGAGCATATGCATAGCTAGGGATTGCACCATGACTGAGTGTGGACTCATGAATTGCAATCATGACGGTTGAGCCCATCACCGCACCTATCTGTACGATCAGCTGCTGCATTGCACCTGCTACGCCGAGATCATCGTCAGGAACCGAGTTAGCAACGAGGGATGTCAATGCTGGTGATGAAATCCCAGTTCCAATACCGGTGAGCATCAGTCCAACAATCACATACCAGTTGGAGACTCCCTTGTCGATGAACGCCATCCATGAAAGTGAAAGCACCACGAGGCTGATTCCCATCATGCCTGCGATGCGCTCGCCAATTCGCATGGTGACACGACTCATAAGCGGCGCAGCGAACCCAAAGCTAAGCGGGCGGGCGATAATCAAAAGGGAAATGTGCCCAGCTGTCATGCCAACACCTGTTGAGCCGAGCATCTGCGGAATCAACACGAATCCGCCCATGTACGCGTAGTTGGAGAATGTTTGTGCGCCCATCGCACACATCAGATTTCTCTTGCGCAACCAACTAAGCGGCATTAAGGGCGACTCGGCACGAGCCTCAACCCTGAAGAACAAGGCCAAACTAAGAACACCGGCGAGGAAACCTCCGATAATCACCGGACTTGTCCAACCCCAACCATTTCCACGGTTGATAGCAAGCAAGATGAGCATTGCCCCAAAACCAAGTGTTAGCGATCCCTTGATATCGAATTTCACTACTCGCGCACGCGGTGTTTCTGGCAACAGTTTGAAAGACACCAAAGTGCCAATGACTAGAAGTGGCGACTGCACAGCAAAAATCACACGCCAACCGACTGAATCGACCAGCGGACCACCTAGGACTACACCAACAACAGGCGCCATCGTTGTTGCAAAACTCCAATAACTGAGTGGCTTCACGCGTTCATTAGGCCCAAACAACCTGTTGATGTATGCCATGGCAGATGGACCAGTAGCTGCGCCAGCGGTTGCTGCAAGTGTGCGGAACAAAATCAGCGACCACGCGTTCCAAGACACCACCGACAGCACCGAGAAAAAAGTTGCAAAAGTCATACCGAGCACAAACACGCGCTTGTGTCCCCAAAGGTCGCCGGCTTTCCCATATGCCGGGCCGACTACGCCAAATGCAAGCATCGGCGCAGTGATCACCCAGCTCAAAATGAACGCTGTGGTGTTTAAGTCCTTTGCAATGGTGTCAAGCGAGACCACGAGCAAGGTCATTGGAAACGACACGGTAAATAGACAAGTGAGAATCACGATGAGCGTTGCCCATGATCGTGTGATGCCGACCTTACGGGCTACCCGATGCGCAAAGAGTGTTGGCCATGGGACTACACCGACCTCATCAACTCCCGCTGCAAGAATCGTTGAACTTTCGAGGTGTTCGTGTTCCTCGCGCTGCTCATTCATCCCGAAAAGACTCTAGGCGAAGGTCAGATCAACCGTCGCCCCACGCAAGACTTCGTCACCAACAAAAACTTCTTTGCCGTTGATGAACGCACGAAGCAGGGCACGCGACTCATTGCCCGTGATTTCCCCGACTTTAAGCCCCTGTGAATTAAGACCGAACTTAACGAAATCAAAGGTCTTGCCAAACACATCGGGCATCTCAACAAGATCTTGCCCGGTCGACACCGACACGATTACTTCAGAGCCTTTCGGAAGTGTCACACCAGGTGCAGGTATTTGTGCGATCACGCGGCCAACGGCAATGAAGTTCGATACACCGTCTGGGCCGGCAACAAATTTCAGTCCGCGCTCTGCCAGAACGGCCTTCGCTTCATCCAGGGTGAGAGCAATTAACTGGGGCACCTTGCGAGGCTTCGGGCCGAGCGAAACGACAATGCGCACCTTCGTGCCGCGCTCCACCTCGGCACCAGCCTTCAAACTGGGCTGGTCAACTACATTCCAGCGCACAACATTGCCCTTCTTGACCTTTTCGCTATAGGCACCGCCTCCATCCACATAAGAAAGGCCCGAATCAGCCAATGTGGCCTTGACCTCCTCGACGGGCTGGCCTGTGTAGTTGTCCAGCTCCCTCAAACGGGGCCCAAGCGACACGATCAGGACCAATTTGCGGTTCTCCTTCAGCGATGTACCTACCTCTGGCTCAGTTCCAATCACTGATCCCGCCTCAATGTCGTCACTGCGCTCAGATCTGATCTCAATATCCCATTTCAATGAGGCAAGTGTGTTCAGCGCTTCGGCTTCGGTGTTGCCTTTAACCAATGGAACAGCGTGTGC
>CAIYHK010000058.1 GCA_903925985.1 uncultured Actinomycetes bacterium | reverse complement strand
TGACAAAGTGCCCCACGGTCTGTCGGTGGTCCATTCGACACCCATTCTGTCTAGACATTCTTGGGCTTTGTTGCGGTCTGCCTCTGAGTATTCATGCCACCAAGGTTCAAGAGCTGCGTATTTGGCGGTGATGACTACCTCACGGGCCGTTAAGGCGGGCCGCAATTGATCGGCGAACGCTGCTGCCATGTATCCAATTCGGCTCCGTAGTTTGCGAATGTCTGCGGTGCCAAGAACTGTGCCAAGAACTTCAACTTCGCCGAGCGATGGATGCAAATACAACGATGCAATCTGCAGCAGGGTTGATTTACCGCAACCGTTTTCACCGATTACTACCCATTGCTCGTTGGAGTTCACTTGCCAGTTCAGTTTTTCAAGGACACGCCGCTCGGAATACCAATGTGATACTTCGGAAAGCCGCAGAATTGCTGGCATGTCAGCCGCTTAATTGACCAGCTGCAAGTTGACCGCAAGCAGCATCAATATCGGTACCACGGTTACGTCGGATTGTTGCGTTGACACCAAATGATTCGAGTTCCGCGCAGAATTCACGAATACGGCCCATTGGTGATGCATCCGTTGGCCAACCCGGAGTTGGATTCAATGGGATCAGATTGACGTGAGGCCCAAGACTTAACCGGTTGCAGATTGCAGCGAGCTCGCGAGCGTCGCTCTTGCGGTCATTGGTGTCTTTGATCATCGCCCATTCGAAACTGATGCGCCGGTTCTTAACGGTCAGGTATTCGTTGCAAGCATCGACGAGTTGGTCAATTGGATAGCGCTTGTTGATCGGGACCAGTTCGTCGCGGAGTTGGTCATTTGCCGCATGCAGAGAAATTGCGAGATTTACTGGCAGCGACCAGTCCTTTAGTTGTTTGATTCCAGGAACTATGCCAACTGTGCTGATTGTGATGTGACGGGCCGAAAGCCCCATGTCGTCGTGCAGTCGGTCTACTGATTCATGCACGGCGGGTTCATTGGCGAGTGGCTCACCCATACCCATGTACACCACATTGCTTACACGCCGATCACGATCAAGTGCGTAGCGTGATGCGCGAGCAATTTGTTCGAGAATTTCCCCCGATGTGAGCTGGCGATTGAAACCGGCTTGCCCTGTAGCGCAGAAGGTGCACCCCATGGCGCAGCCAGCCTGGGTGCTAACGCACACAGTTGCGCGGTCGGTATAGAACATGAGAACTGTTTCAATCAGGTTGCCGCCGTTTCTCAAGCGCCATAAAAACTTGACCGTATCGCCATTGTCCGCGCTGCTCTTTGTGACAAGTTCAAGCGCCACAGGAAACGTGTTTGCAAACTTCTCCCGAAGATTCTTTGGCAATGTTGTAATCGCTTCAGGGAGCAGAAACTGTTCATAAAGTGCAGTCCATACCTGTTTTTGTCGATAAGACGGCTCGCCTGCGAGGGCGTCATTTATGTCTGTGCGAGACGCGTCGTAGAGCGACTTTGGTGTGAGTAATTCAATGGTGCGGCGATTCATGAGTGGACTCAACGCTAAGTCAGAAATCGCCCACGAAGGCAACATCAGTCCGATGCACCTCGAAACCAAGTTTTCTGTACATCTTCATTGCCGCATGATTATCAGCATCAACGTAAAGCATCCCTACATCGACACCGCGTGAAGCAATGCTCTGCAGTCCAGCGATGGTTAGCGCTGTTCCAAGCCCTGAGCCAGCGGTCGTTGGATCGATGCCAATCACATAAATCTCGCCCATGACCGGATCGGTGTCGTGGTGGATTTTTGTCCAACAAAATCCAGTCATCTTGTGGTCGGTTTCCATGATTCGAAATCCAGTTGGATCAAACCAGTCCTGATTCATTCGCGAGTCAAGAACTGATTGATCCCAGCCGCCCTGTTCTGGATGTGTGGAGAATGCCGCGTTGTTTAGAGCTAACCACTCAGCGTCATCCTTGCCGGGAACAAAATCACGAGTTTCAACATGCCGCGCTGAATTAATGATCGCATCCGGCAATGGAAGGTGACAGCGAAGTTGTAGTAGTCGACGGCCGGGTTTGAAGCCAGCGGAAGTAGCAATGTCATATTGAATTGCAGTTGGTTCAAAAACCCACCAATGTGTGTGTCCGCCACCTTCTTCGGCAATGACCTTCGTTGCGGCGTGCAGCATTTCTGGACCGATAATGGTCATGTCATATCGATGATGCGGATGTACGACGAGTTCAATTGCCCAAGATGATGATCCTTTAGAGACTTGGCAGTACGCAACTGGATGTTCGTGGCCCTGTTCCATAGCGAGCAACCCTGCAAATCCAGGACGCCCACCTTCGGCGAGGTCAAGCCAGAGGTGGTCGCTCATCGGCCGATGGCCGTCGGCGCGTTCAGCGTCAGCGATGAGTTCTTTGGCCACTGCGATCTCAGCGGCGCCCATGTGTCGCTTGATCTCCAACCTGTGCACATACCGAGGGTACTTGCGCAACCTACGGGTAGCCTCGCCACGTGGGAAAGCCGAGATCACCAAAGGGCAGGGCAGTTGAGGTCGCTAGTCGTTTAGCAGGCGAGTATCCGGGTGCCGAATGTGAACTGACGCATCGCAACCCTTTTGAATTGCTGGCCGCCACCATCCTTTCTGCTCAGTGCACTGATGCGCGGGTGAACATGGTGACGCCCAATCTCTTTGCGCGCTATCCCACACCTCAGGATCTCGCCAACGCCGACATTTCAGAGTTGGAAGGCATTATTCGTTCGACTGGCTTTTATCAGTCCAAAGCCAAGAATTTGATTGGTATGGCAACCAAGTTGGTGCATCAATTTGGTGGGGAAGTGCCGCGTGACTTGGATGACCTCACGCAATTGGCTGGCGTAGGTCGAAAGACCGGCAATGTGGTTCGCAGTGTTGCGTTCAATCTGCCTGGCCTACCCGTAGACACTCACGTCGGGCGCCTGTCTCGGCGGCTGGGCCTCACTACAGCCGAGGACCCCGTCAAGGTAGAGCATGAACTCGGCAAGTTCTTGCCACCCACGGAATGGGGGCATTTCAGTCTGCGCTTGATTCTTCATGGCCGTCGGGTTTGCGATGCCCGCAAGCCGCGATGCGGTGACTGTCTGCTTGCGGACATATGCCCGTCATCACGATAAAGTGACCCCACCAATTCGGTGCACGTCACTGATTGATGGCGACATTGGGATCCGCCGCCTGATGTCGCGCCAACAGCCCCCATCTTTGATGCGGGGCTGTTGTGCTTTATGGGCAAGACTTCTGTGCATGTCGTATGCCACTTCTGAACTCGCCGCAGTAGCGGAAGCAACACAACGGTGTCTAGACCGAGTGGCTGCGATCGCAACTGGTGACACCAAGCTTCGCGAAGATGTGCAAGCTGCCGTTTATGAAGCCGAGCGTGGATTATTGAATGCACATCGTCTGGTTCTGCGAGCTGCAAAGGCATCGGCACTCGCTGATAAATAAGGAACCCCTGTTAATCGCTCGGTTTGGCGTTCGGGGCGAAAGTAGTTTGTAGTTGTGGCACGGCTTCCGATTCGCGATGATCTGCAAAAGATGGAGGGCTACCACTCTGCGCAAGTGACCGTGCCTGTGCGTCTCAATACGAACGAATCGCCTTATCCGCCGCCGGCCGAGTTCACCGCTGAACTGGGTAGGCGAATTGCCGACATCGCTTGGAATCGCTACCCCGACCGCACGGCCTCAGCTCTGCGTGCAGCGATAGCTCGCTCACATGGAGTTGGCGTCGACCAGGTGTTTGCAGGGAATGGTTCAAATGAAATTCTGCAGACACTCTTGCTTGCTTATGCCGGAGCAGGCCGCAAGGTTCTGACCTTTGAACCCACTTACCAGTTGCATGCACACATTGCCCGCATCACTGGGGCAGAAGTTGTGAGTGCCCCTAGGGGAAACGATTTCAGAATTGACAAATCCAGACTCGCCGAAGTTTTTTCCGCGCATTCACCAGATGTCACTTTTGTTTGTTCCCCTAACAACCCAACTGGTGTTGTTGAAGATGAAGAAACTGTTCGTGCGATTATTGATGCAGCGCCAGGATTGGTCATTGTCGATGAGGCGTACGCGCAGTTTGCGTCATGGAGCGCTATTGATCTGGTCGACGAATCTCGCGCGCTTGTAGTGACCCGCACCTATTCCAAAACTTGGTCAATGGCTGCTGCGCGCCTCGGGTATCTGGTGGGGCCGAAATGGTTGGTTGAAGAAATAGATGCTGTTGTGTTGCCTTATCACCTAGATGCGGCCAAGCAAATCGCGGGAGCGCTCGCACTGGAATTCACCAATGACATGAACTCACGGGTCCGTGAGATAGTCGCATCACGCGATCAGATTGAGTCCGCTTTTTCTGCATTGCCGGTTGATTTCTGGCCTAGTGGTGCCAATTTCATCCTGTTTCGTCCTCGCAGCATGGACGGACGCAAGGTGTGGTCAGAATTGGTGGAAAAAGGTGTGTTGATCAGGGATTGCAGCTCCTGGCCGGGCCTCACTAACTGTCTGCGAGTGACAATTGGTACCCCTGAGGAGAACGATTTGTTCCTAAAGTCGTTGTCGGAGGTGCTTTCAAAATGACCCGTCAAGCTGAGCGCAAGCGCTCAACCAAAGAGACACAAGTTGAAGTCTCCATCGACCTCGATGGCCAAGGCACCACAGCGATTTCCACTGGCATACCGTTCTACGACCACATGCTTGACCAACTAGGCAAGCACGGTGGCTTTAATCTCAGAGTGCAAGCCAAGGGTGATCTTGAAATTGATACACATCACACGGTTGAAGATGTTGCAATCACACTCGGTGAAGCATTCGCTGAGGCTCTTGGGGGCAAGGTGGGTGTGCGCCGTTTTGCCAGTGGCCTTTTCCCGCTCGATGAGTCATTGATTGAAATCGCACTCGACCTCAGTGGTCGAGCCTTCGTGCATTGGGAAGTTGAAATGCCCGAGTGTCTTCCACTTGGCGATCCTGCATTTGATCCACAACTCGCTGAGCATGCGATCTCTTCGTTTGCCAATGCCGCAGGCATCACATTGCATGTGACCCTGCGTCGTGGCAAGAACGTTCACCACATAATCGAAGCATCCTTTAAGGGCTTGGCAAGATGCCTCAGGGATGCTGTGAAAATTGAATCGGATGCTCTGCCTTCCACGAAGGGAAAGCTCTGAGCGATTCACCCCTGCTTGCAGTTCTTGACTACGGCATCGGCAATCTCGCGTCAGCACAAAAGGCGCTCGTACGTGTTGGGGCTAATGCTGTTTTGACACGTGACCCGGCGGTTGTGCGAGATGCCGCTGGGGTAGTGCTGCCTGGAGTAGGAGCTTTCGGTGCTTGCATGACCGCCTTGCGCGAAGCGGGTCTTGAAGAGTCTGTTCACGATTCTGTGAACTCAGATAAACCATTTCTTGGTATCTGCGTTGGCATGCAGATGTTGTTCGATGCCAGTGATGAAGACGAATCCGCAGTCGGTCTCGGCGTCATACCTGGCCGCGTGGAGTGGATACCCGTTGGCGTGAAGAGACCCCAGATGCAGTGGAACATTCTTGATATTCGACGATCAGACCCAATGTTTGAGACATTGCCAAGTCAGACCTGGGTTTATTTCGTGCATTCACTGCACGGTGTTCCCGTGGATGGCGACCAGGTGGCGGCTACTTGTGAATATGGCTCCACAATCAATGCGGCGTTTCGCAAAGGCAATGTTTTCGCAACACAGTTCCATCCAGAAAAGAGTGGTGAGGTTGGGCTTCGAATCTTGCGGAATTTTGCACGAATTGCAGCAGGGATAGCTTCGTGAAGGCTTTGTTGTATCCAGCAATTGACTTAAGAGATGGCAAGGTTGTCCGCCTAACGCAAGGTGACTACACGCAGGAGAAGATCTATGGCGAGGATCCTGTTCAAGTAGCGAGTGACTTTGCCACTGCTGGAGCCAAATGGATACACGTGGTCGATCTTGATGCGGCTCGTGGTGGTGGCCCAGTCAATCGTTCGGTAATCGGCGACATTGTGAAAGCAGTGGGTGAATCGGTACGTGTTCAAACTGGTGGCGGGGTTCGCACCCAAGATGACGCGCAAGAACTTAGAGACCACGGTGTAGCACGCGTAGTGATGGGTTCAGCAGCGGTCAAGAACCCTCAGCTGGTTGAGAAGGTCGCAGATATTGTCGATGTGGCGGTGGGACTTGATCACCGTGGGGGAATGATTGCCGTTGAGGGTTGGACCCAATCAAGTGACCTCACACTGGTTGATGCACTGGCTATGTATCCGGCTGCGAAAGCCTTCGTGATCACCGACATTGCCCGCGACGGGATGCTCTCGGGCCCGGACCTAGAGGGTCTTGCAGCAGCCGTTGCACAGACATCAATTCCGGTCATTGCCAGTGGTGGAGTCTCTTCAATCCAAGACATCGTCGATCTCGCCCAGATAAGTGGACTCGGTGGGGTCATCACGGGTCGGGCAATTTATGAAGGCCGATTCAGTGTGGCTGAA
Source organism: uncultured Actinomycetes bacterium (assembly GCA_903925985.1). Taxonomy (GTDB): domain Bacteria; phylum Actinomycetota; class Acidimicrobiia; order Acidimicrobiales; family Ilumatobacteraceae; genus CAIYHK01. The sequence goes on along the minus strand of CAIYHK010000058.1, from coordinate 12,843 downwards.
GCATTGCGGGCACTCGCATGATCACCGCACGAGTGATTCCCTGTTTGGACGTAACCGACGGTCGGGTGGTCAAAGGTGTCAACTTCGTTTCGTTGCGTGATGCAGGCGATCCCGTTGAACTCGCTGCAACTTATGATGCCGCTGGCGCTGATGAGCTCGTTTTCTTGGACATCACCGCATCATCTGACAATCGAAACACGATGGTGGATGTCGTACGCCGAACCGCTGAAGAAGTCTTTATCCCATTCACAGTTGGTGGTGGTATTCGTTCGGTGGAAAACGCACGCACAATGTTGCGGGCAGGTGCGGACAAAGTGAGTGTGAACACCTCTGCAGTTGAGCGGCCCACGTTGATCAGTGACATTGCATATGAGTTTGGAAATCAATGTGTAGTGGTGGCAATTGACGCCAAGCGGCGAGCGAATGGCGGCTGGGAAGTATTTCTCCACGGAGGCCGAACTCCAACCGGGATTGATGCATTGTTGTGGGCGCAAGATGCCGTAGCCCACGGTGCAGGCGAGATACTTCTCACATCCATGGATCGTGATGGCACTAAAGATGGATTTGATATTGAACTTACGCGTGCGATCAGCGACGCCGTTTCGGTGCCGGTAATTGCAAGTGGTGGTGTTGGCAATCTTGATCACCTGGTTGAAGGTGTGCTCGAAGGTCATGCATCAGCGGTGTTGGCAGCATCAATTTTTCACTTTGGTGAATATTCCATTGCGCAGGCGAAATTAGCAATGGAAGCAGCGGGTATTCCGGTGCGCCCAGTTTTCTAGAGCCTGTAATTCCCGTTACCTTTAAGGCGTGCCAAAAAAGACCGAGACTCCGGAAGACAAAATTCCGATCAAGATGCTGAATGATCGACTTCTGGTCAAGACGCCTCAGAGTGAAGGTGAGCGTCGCTCTTCGGGTGGCATTCTCATCCCGGCAACAGCCCAGATATCCAAGCGGCTTGTTTGGGCTGAGGTTGTTGCCTTGGGGCAAAACGTAAGGGCTGCAGAAATCGGGGACCGCGTTTTGTTCAGCCCTGAGGACCGATACGAGGTCGAGGTGCAGGGGCAGGACTTCATCATGCTGCGTGAGCGAGACATTCATGCGGTTGCTGCTGAACGGATCGAAACGGGTACGGGTCTTTACCTTTAGTCGGCGTACGCTTGAACGCATGCCGGCTTCCGAAAATGCTGACAATCGTGGACGCGCCATAATCGCAAAGCCTGAACAGCTGGCCACCGTCAAGTACAACTCAGATGGTTTAGTGCCAGTTGTAACTCAGGATGTGAACACCAAGCAGGTGTTGATGATGGCTTGGATGAACGCAGAATCGTTGCAGATGACCCTTGCAGAAGGGCGCATGGTTTATTGGAGCCGCAGCCGCCAGGAATTGTGGCGCAAAGGTGACACCAGCGGTGATCGTCAGTTCGTTCGCGAAGGCTTTTATGACTGCGATGGTGACACTTTGCTGTTTCTGGTCGATCAAGAAGGCAAGGGCGCCTGTCACACTGGTGAAGTTTCTTGCTTCTACCGATCATTCGGAAGCGAGTAGTGATGGCCCAGTTTGAAGTCCGCCCTTCGCTCCAAGAATTCAAAGAGATGGCAAAGACCCACACTGTGATTCCGGTGTGGGTGGAGTTGCTCGCCGATCTTGAAACTCCGGTTGCTGCCTATCTCAAGCTTGTCGGAGATGAACGCGGTTTCTTGTTGGAATCCGTTGAACACGGTGAGCGTTGGAGTCGTTATTCATTCGTTGGTTGGAACTCTCGTGCAACGCTTGTTTCCCGCGATGGAAAAATTGTCGTTGAGGGCCAACTTCCGGCGGAGGTTCCCACCAATCAAGGAATGCTCGCTGCAGTCGAGGAGCTAGCGCGTCTCTACACATCGCCGTATCTTCCCGAGTTACCGCCACTACAAGGCGGCGTGATGGGGTATCTCGGATACGACATCGTGCGTGAAATAGAGCATCTTCCGAATGTTCCAAATGATGATCGTGGACTGCCGGATTCGGTAATGGCTGTTATTGGATCGCTCGCCGCTTTCGATCACTGGCGTCAGCGTGTCTACATGATTGAAAGTGTGCCCCTGCTCGGTGTGGACGATCTTGATGCCGCGTATAAGCGAGCTACTGAGGTGGCAATGGCAAATGCCGTTCGCTTGTCGCAGCCGCTCGAGTACACGCCAGTCGAACCGCCACGCGCTGATGACGTGTTGCCAGAGGCACGCTCTTCAATGCCGGGGGGAAGTTTCCAGCAAGCGGTGGAAGTTGCCAAGGAATACATCCGAGCCGGTGACATCTTTCAGGTCGTGTTGTCACAGCGCTTTGATGTTGCAATCGATGCGAATTCATTTGATGTCTACCGTGTGCTGCGCCAAGTAAATCCCAGCCCTTACATGTATTACCTGCATCATGAACAAGTCACGATTGTCGGTTCTTCCCCTGAGCCGATGGTGCAACTGCTTCACGGCAAGGTAATTTCGCGCCCCATTGCGGGCACCCGCAAGCGGGGCCGAGATGACGAGCATGATCGCAAGCTGGCTGGAGAACTTCGCGAGAATCCCAAAGAAGTGGCAGAGCACATCATGTTGGTGGACCTCGCGCGCAACGATGTCGGCCGAGTTGCAAAGTTCGGCTCAATACACGTGGATGAACTCATGACCCTTGAGCGCTACAGCCACGTGATGCACCTCACCTCACAAGTATCAGGCGATCTCCTCGATGGGCTTGGTCCAGTAGATGTTTTGCGTGCAACGCTGCCCGCGGGAACTGTTAGCGGAGCGCCAAAGGTGCGAGCAATGGAGATCATTGACGAACTAGAGCCCGTGAAACGTGGGCCTTATGCCGGCGTCGTTGGCTACATCGACTGGAGCGGAAATCTCGACACGGCGATTGCAATTCGCACAATGTTCGTAGGTCCAACTGGCGCTTCTTTGCAAGCGGGGGCGGGAATCGTGGCTGATTCAATCGCCGAAGAAGAAGATCTGGAGTGCGCCAATAAGGCACGCGGACTCCTAGTGGCATTGCCTGCCGCGGCGCGCATGTCGCGTAATCGTGAGGCAAGTGGCCGCCGGGCATGAGCGCTGTTGCATTTGTAACCACCCGCGATGTGGTCACGGCTGAAGGTGCTGATGCGCATTCATATCTGCAGTCACAACTCAGTCAGGACATTTCCTCGATCGGTGGTTTGAAGTGTCAAGCTGCACTGCTGCTTGACCCATCGGGACGTGTCGATGCACTTGTACGAGTTACATATCTGGGACTCGACAAGTTTGAAGTGGATGTTGATCCCGGTTCTGGAGAACTGCTTCTGGCCAGACTTAAGCGTTTCAAAATCCGAGTGAATGCGGAACTGAGTCTTGAAAGTGTTCCTGTGGTGGCAATCCGCGGTGCGGGGGCGATGTCCTACTTGGATCCCACTCATCCCGCATCGCGACCAGCATGGTGGATGAATGGCAAGGCGGTCGATGTATTCACGTCAGAAGCACCCGCTGATCTGCCGCAGATCAGCGTCGACGAATACGACGCTCTGAGAATCGCCTCTGGATGGCCATCCATGGGAAGCGAAATTACGGGCAAGGAACTCGCAGCCGAGCTTGGTGTGGTCGACATCGCAGTGAATTTTGGCAAGGGCTGCTACCCAGGACAAGAGCTCGTTGAACGCATGGATTCGCGTCAAGCAACGAGCCCACGAACTCTGTGTCGGCTCCCGGCCAATGCAGCAGTCGATGATGCTGTAGAGATCACCTCGACTAGCGCAGAGTTCGCCCTTGCTTTTGTTAAACGAAGTGCAGATCGCAATGCACTCAATGCCGTGCCTGTTGGTCCACAGTTGATTTAGGAACGGCGATGTTCTAGTTCGCGCAAAAATGCGGACTGGACTTCGTTGCCGCGCGCCATTTGAGCGATGGCAGGAAGTTCCAGCAGCATGTGCTTGAGTGCATGCAAATCGTGACACTCATGAATCGCGCGCTCAATCCATTGCATTGCCCCGAGTTGATTGCCTGACTGCGCGAGACCCTCCGCGATTGCCAGCGCATATTGCGGATGGGGATACTGGCGGTAATTGCTGAGCGCCCAATTCACAGCCGCATCTGGCGCTCCCGCAGTGAGATATGCAACTGCTATTTGCATTACTGCATCGGTATTCGTGGCTTGGATCTGGTGTGCAACCTCAGCGATTTTTACCCGTGCTTCGGCAGGGGCTGTGACCTGCACGGTGCGACCGGTTCGGAGTTGGATGAACACCAGCAGCACCAAGAACGGCAGGAACTGCCTCCCATTGTCGGTGACTGCGCAGAGGACCGTGGTACCAAGTGTCAGCGCAAGACTGAGCCGCATCGCAATGATGTATCCACGCTCACCAACGAGTGCTTCCAGAATGCCGGCCAGTACCAGACCGCCGTCAAGCGGGATGGCAGGGAAGAGATTGATCACAGCAAGGGCAACTCCCGCCCACCAGATCGCAGTCGCGGCATCGGATGAAACAATGTCCACACGTGAAATGGGGGACACACCCATCGCGGCGAGCACCACGATGCCTAATACGAATTGTGTCGCGGGGCCCGCGATGGCGATCGCTACGCGCTCCATGGCCTTCAGTGGGTGTGGGGGAATAAATGAGGCGTATCCGGCCAAAAAATCGAGCGATATTCGAGCAGTGCAGCCGAATGCGCGCGCACAGAATGCGTGACCGAGTTCATGAACAAGTGTGAACACAGCCAATGCCCCAGCAGTCCACAGGCCGAGAGTGCCGCCGTAGAGTGCAACGACTAGCAGTAAGAACATGAGAAAACCTGGCCGGATCATCACCGGAAACCCAAAGAGGCGCAGGGCACGCTGGTTATCCATGAATCCTTGATCTTAAGGCGGAAGTCCTAGGATTTACCCCCGTGCCTTACGTATATGCCTTTGATCACAAACACCGTCGTCCCCCAATGGAGCTCAAGGATCTCTTGGGTGGCAAAGGAGCCAACCTCGCTGAGATGATCAGCGTGCTCAAATTGCCAGTTCCACACGGGTTCACGATCTCGACCGATGCTTGCCGCTCGTATATGCACGGCGGCTGGCCTAAGACTCTTGACCAGGAAATCAAAACCCAGGTTGCTGCGCTTGAGAAGAAGATGAAGCGCAAACTTGGTGATCCAAAGGATCCTCTGTTGGTGTCGGTTCGTTCAGGCGCGAAGTTCTCGATGCCAGGAATGATGGACACTGTTTTGAATCTTGGGCTAAACGACAAGAGTGTTGCGGGACTCGCAACCACTTACAAAGACGAGCGCTTCGCCTAGGACTCATACCGTCGATTCATCTCGATGTATGGGCGCATTGTTCTCGGTCTTGAAGCACACGTGTTTGACCACGAACTCGAAGCGTTGAAAGAGCGACTCGCAGCTAAGACCGATGCTGATATTCCGGCCAGCGAGTTGAAGGCGCTTTGTGAGGTGTACAAGAAGGCGGTTCAGGCTCATACTGGCAAGCCATTCCCGCAAGATCCAATGAAGCAACTCCGCGGTGCAGTTGAAGCTGTATTCAAGTCGTGGAATGGCCCGCGTGCAATCGCATATCGAGTGCGCGAAAAGATCAGCCACGAACTCGGCACTGCGGTAAATGTGCAGGCAATGGTGTTTGGAAACCGCGATGACAACTCGGGCACGGGAGTGGGATTCACACGTAACGCCGCAACAGGTGAGAACAAGCCGTACGGTGACTTCCTTGTAAATGCCCAAGGTGAAGATGTTGTAGCTGGAATCCGCAATACCGAGGACCTCAACGCGTTGAAGAAAAAGTTCCCGGCAATTCATGCCGAACTGCTGAAGATTTTTGCGCGCCTTGAAAAGCACTACAAGGACATGTGTGACACAGAGTTCACCATTGAGCAGGGCAAGCTTTGGATGTTGCAGACCCGAGTGGGTAAGCGCACAGGCGCTGCGGCCTTGAGGATGGCTGTGGACATGGTTAAAGGTTCAAGCTCGGGAAAGACCGCTTGGAAGATTTCGCAAAAAGAAGCACTAATGCGTCTTTCTGCCGATCATCTCGACCAGGTCTTGCACCCGCAGTTCGCCAGTAAGGGCAAGGCTCTTGCAAAGGGTCTTGCGGCATCACCGGGTGCTGCCGTTGGTCGTGTTTATTTCACCGCCGATGATGCAGTCTTGGCAGTTGAGCGCAAAGAAGATGTGATCTTGGTGCGCAATGAGACAAGCCCTGAGGACGTGCACGGCATGATGGTCGCTAAAGGCATTCTCACATCACGTGGTGGACTCGTATCGCACGCCGCGGTTGTGGCTCGCGGTTGGGGTACGCCAGCGGTTGTAGGCGCCGAAGCGGTGAAGATTTCTGGCACTCAATTTGAAGTCAATGGCGCCGTGGTGAAAGAAGGCGATTGGATTTCGCTTGACGGCACCACCGGCGAAGTCATTGTCGGGAAAATGGAACTGTCGGCATCAAAGCCACCAAAAGAATTCAACACGGTGCTGAAGTGGGCCGACGAGGTACGCAAAGGCAAGCTCGCAGTACGCGCGAATGCCGACACCGGTGAAGATGCCACCAAAGCCCGTGAACTCGGAGCTGAGGGAATCGGTCTCTGCCGTACCGAGCACATGTTCCTTGCTCCTGATCGTTTGCCAGTGGTGCGACGCATGATTCTTGCTGACACACCAGACGAAGAAGCAAAGGCTCTTGAAGAGCTGCGCAAGGTGCAAAAAGAAGACTTCATTGACATCTTGAAAGCGATGTCTGGGCTTCCGGTTACGGTTCGCCTACTTGATCCACCGTTGCATGAGTTCTTGCCCCGCGTGGATGAGTTGGAAATCAAGAAAGCCACAGCCGGGTTGTCCAAAGAAGAGGAGAAGCTCCTCGCAACCGCGCACGCGTGGGCTGAATTCAACCCGATGATTGGTACTCGTGGTGTGCGTCTGGGAGTGGTCAAGCCTGGCCTTTATGAGATGCAGGTCCGTGCGCTCATGGAAGCCGCAATTGAAGTTGCAGCCAAAGGCTTCAAGCCAATTATCGAGATCATGATTCCGCTTACGGTTACCCGTGACGAACTCGCGCTAGCGCGTTCCTGGGTTGAAACTGCGATAAAGGAAGTGGCCGGCAAGAAGTCGGGCGCCAAGGTTTCTATTGGAACGATGATTGAAACACCACGTGCAGCGTTGCGGGCTGATGAACTCGCTGAAGAGTCAGATTTCTTCAGCTTTGGCACCAACGACCTCACGCAGTTGACCTTTGGGTTCAGCCGTGACGACGTTGAGTCCCGAATGATGCCTGCTTACCTCGAACTTGGTCTACTTAAGCGCAATCCATTCGAGACCATCGACCAGACCGGTGTGGGTGAGCTCGTCGAGATTGGTGCTCAGCGAGGTCGTAAGGCAAAGAAGGGGATCAAGCTCGGCGTATGTGGCGAGCATGGTGGAGATCCTGAGTCAATTGGTCTGTTCTATCGTGCGGGTCTCAACTACGTGAGTTGCTCGCCGTATCGCGTGCCCATCGCTCGCTTGGCTTCGGCTCAAGCAGTGATCGGCGGTGCGAAATCAGATACCAAATAAGTAACTCGGGCGGCGACTTTGTCGACGTCAATGTAACTGCATTCGCATGGGTGGCTTTTGTTGTCCTGCTTGTGGTGTTGTTGCTTGTTGATCTGCTTGTTGTCAACCGCAAAGCGCACGTCATTAAGTTGCGTGAAGCAGCGATAACTTCATCCATCTGGATATCCATTGGACTGGCCTTCACCTTTGTGATGTGGTCGGCATATGGCGGCGAGGCAGCAGGGGAGTACATAGGTGCCTACCTGATTGAGAAGAGCCTGAGTGTCGACAATGTTTTTGTCTGGGCGGTGATACTCACGCATTTCAAGGTGGAAGCTCAGTACCAGCATCGAGTTCTGTTCTGGGGCATTTTTGGGGCTCTAGTAATGCGGCTGGGTTTCATCATGGCCGGGGTGGCAGTAATCGAGAAGTTTGATTTCGCCCTCGTATTGTTTGGCCTATTCCTGGTGTGGACCGCTTGGGGGCTCATCAAAGAAGGTGACGAGGAATTTGATCCCGAGTCATCGCGCGCGATGAAGCTGTTCCACAGGGTGGTTCCATCTACCGATCAGCATGATGGTCAAAAACTGTTCACCAAGGTCAATGGCAAGCGTCTTGCCACTCCATTGTTCGCTGTAATTGTCTTGATTGAGTTAACCGATGTTCTGTTTGCTGTGGACTCGGTTCCAGCAGTACTTGGTGTGAGCCGTGAGCAGTTCATCGCGTTTAGTTCCAATGCGATGGCAATTCTTGGCTTGCGCGCCCTTTACTTCTTGCTTGCCGGCTTACGGGAGAAGTTCTCGTACCTCCAGCAGGGCCTTGCTGTGATTCTTGCCTTTGTAGGTGTGAAGATGCTGATTGCTCACTGGTACCACATTCCAATTGCGGTTTCTCTGCTCGTGATCGTTGGGATTTTGGCGACGTCTATTGCCGCCTCACTTCGGAGTCTGCGGGTAAAAAACAACGGGTAACCTAGGGTCGTGGCGATAGCAGACGACGATCTCGAGCGGGTGCGTGCAGCGTCGTCAATTGTCGAGGTGGTGCAACAGCATGTTGCTCTAAGGCGAGTGGGCCGCAACTGGGTTGGCTTGTGCCCATTTCATGCTGAAAAGTCAGGCTCATTTAACGTCCGCGAGGAAACCGGCCGTTACAAGTGTTTTGGATGTAGTGCGTCGGGGGATGTTTTTAAGTTTGTGCAGGAAATCGAACACCTCGATTTCATGGCCGCAGTGGAGCGCCTCGCCAACCGAGTAGGAATCCAGCTCACCTACACATCTGCCACTGACACAAAGGATCGTCAACGCCGCAAGAGGATGATTGACGTTATGGAGCAAGCGGTTTCTTGGTATCACGACCGTTTGCTTTCGGCACCTGATGCGCGTGCCGCGAGGGACTATTTGCGTGGGCGTGGTCTCGCTGGCGATGTAGCGCGCGAATTCAGACTTGGCTGGGCTCCTGACGACTGGGATCAACTCAGCAAGTCACTGAAGGTGGATCGTGATCTACTCGTAGATTGTGGGCTCGCATTCGTTAACAAACGTGGCAATCTTCAAGATTCATTCCGTGGGCGAGTGCTGTTTCCAATCTTTGACGACAAGGGCGATCCAGTTGCTTTCGGTGGGCGAGTGCTGCCAGGTTCTTCGGACCCCGCTAAATACAAAAACTCAAACGCCACTCCGATCTATCAGAAGTCGGGAACTCTCTATGGTTTGAACTGGGCCAAGAACGACATAGTTGCCAAGGACCAAGTGATTGTTTGCGAGGGTTACACGGACGTAATCGGCTTTCATCGTGCTGGAGTGAAGCGCGCGGTTGCCACATGCGGAACCGCGTTGACCGAAGATCACGTACGGCGACTGAAACGATTCGCAAACCATGTGGTGCTCGCATTCGACGCCGACGCTGCAGGGCAAGGTGCGGCGGAGCGCTTCTATGAGTGGGAAGCCAAATATCAAGTGCAGGTGAGTGTTGCGAGGTTCCCCGACGGGAAAGATCCAGGTGATCTTGCATCGAGTGATCCGCAAGCCCTTGTGGCAGCAATTGAAACGGCGTTGCCATTCCTTGGCTTTCGTCTTAACCGGGTGCTTAATGCCGGCCAGATTCGAACTCCAGAAGATCGCGCTCGCAAGGCCGAAGAAGCGATGGAAGTGGTTAATGAACACCCCGATAGAAATGTGCGCAAACTGTATGCCGCCCAAGTTGCAAGCCATGTTGGAATTCCTGCCACGGACTTGGTGCGGATCGCTGAAACCAAATCGTCACGACCAATCGTTGTCCAAGCTGCACGACCACGCTCAAATGACAGTGCCGAATTTGTCGCAATCGCATTGTTGATCCACTCCTGGGATTCAATTGCCCCATGGCTGGTGGAAGGGCTGTTTCAAGATGACGCATGCCGGCGCGCATTCGTCGCTCTTGGGGTGACTAACGGTGACCTCGATGAAGCGCTTGAGAAAGCGGATCCAGATGCCCGCGAAATCCTGGAACGCGCTGCTGTTGCAGATGTTGAAGCCGATGCCATTCTGGAAGCCCGCAATTTGGCAGTAGCTGCAGTGCGTCGTGAACTCGCAGCTCGGGTGCGAATTACTGATACCGACGAAATTCGAGCCGATGCGGCAGTACGCAGGTCATTGGAGACTCTGTCTTCGGATAATCCCGACGAAGAGACCCTGACCGCACTACTGGGATGGCTGGACGACAGGACGCGCACTTCGCTATGACCCCACGCACACCGCCCCCGCCTGTAAACGGGATCGATGTTGAAAAGTGGAATGCGTTGATCGTGTCGGCAAGAGACACCGGAAGCGTGAGTCAAGAGGAACTCGTACGGGTTCTGCATGCTGTTGAGATCACCGAAGAGATCTTGAGTCTCATTGTTTCGGTTTTCAATTCAATCAAGATTGAAATTGAAGACGACTCAACCCCATTAGCTGCGCCTCGCCCAGTGCGTCGCGCATCGATTGCGTCAAATACCGAAGACTCGGTGAACATATACCTCAACGAGATTGGCCGTGTTGACTTGTTGACGGCTGAGCAGGAGCGCGAACTTGGACGCCAGATTGAAGAGGGGCAGAAGTGCCAAGCTCGCCTGCAGGTCGAGGAGTTGGAAGGCGGTGAACGGCGTCGGCTTGAACGCAAAGTTGAATCAGGACGGCAAGCGCGCAAGGTCCTCATTGAAGCCAATCTGCGCCTTGTCGTTTCAATTGCCCGCAAGTACGACCGACACGGTGTGCCTTTGATGGACCTCGTTCAAGAAGGAAACATCGGCTTGATGCGCGCCACCGAAAAATATGACCACAGCAAAGGCTTCAAATTCTCGACCTATGCAACTTGGTGGATCAGGCAGGCGATTTCACGTGCGATTCCTGACCAAGGACGATCAATCCGAATTCCAGCACACATGTCGGAATACATCAATCAGGTGAACCGCGCTCACCGCGACCTGTTGCGTGACCTCGATCGTGAGCCAACAATTGAAGAAATCGCCGAACGCTGTAACGTCACCGTTGAACGAGTTGCCGAACTCCAGCAGATGGCAGGTTCGATAGCAAGCCTTGATTCCAAGATTGGCGACGAGCCCGATTCCGCATCATTGGGCGATCAAATCGGTGACGAAGAGGCAGAGGACCCCGCCGATACTGCAGAGCTGGCCGATCTTCGGAGAGCTGTTCATCTCGTGCTTGACGAACTTGATGAGCGTGATCAGGAAATCATCAAGATGCGATTTGGAATTGAATGTGAGCCACACACATTGGACGAAGTTGCGCGGCGATTCAACGTCACTAGAGAGAGAATCCGTCAGATCGAATCACGAACTTTGGCCCGATTGCGGCACCCTCACAACAGCAAGAGGCTGCGTTCCTTTGTCGACCCAGCGTGAATGACGGCCAAAAGGGTGTCCATGAGCGCACTTTCGGCCCAGTGGGTGCGCCGCCGATAAGATGAAGACTCCTTCCGGGGTAGCTCAGTTGGCAGAGCGACGGACTGTTAATCCGTTGGCCGTGGGTTCGAGCCCCACCCCCGGAGCCGTTTTTCGGCATCGCCTGCCTCGGCGATCGCCAACTAGCGTCTTTTGATCCGGGGCGGTAGCTCAGTGGTTAGAGCAGGGGACTCATAATCCCTTGGTCGTGGGTTCGATCCCCACTCGCCCCACTGACACCCCACGCCGATCAGCTAGCTGACTTTTGTGGTTGTGCTTTTCGCGAACCATCGAGTGCTTGGACTTCCCAAACTTGTTCCAGTGACGGAAACGGTTATGAACTTGTTCAGATGCTTGCGCACAAGTTTCAGTTGCTCCTTGTTTGCTCCGCGGATAACGGTGCAGCTACGTGGCGCATCTTCCACCACTCGAGTCACCTTTGCGGAACAGGCATACCACTGATAGCGGAACGTGAGTGTCGGTGAGCCTCGCCAGGTGCCCTTGCGCGCATTTAGCGTTTGCCCGACTTGTGTCTTGCCCGTGATGGACGGCTTTGTAGTGGCAGCTGCACGTACGCCCCACATCGCATAAAGAGTTTGATCGGAATCTGGCATGGCAATTTCATCGTTCGGTTCATGGCGATCACCGCTACCGTCGGCTTCGGTATTCCAGCCGATGAAAACTTTGCCCTCACGAGTTAGCCCGCCGTAGTTTTCTGGGAGCATTATGTCCGTGCCGCTTTCCGCCAGTTTCGGGGATGGAAGATGGCCCGCATCGGCACCGTTGTCATCAAACGAAATGGTGTGCCCTGGGACGATTGAAATTTCAGTATCCGTGCCGGCACTTGCCCAAACCGGGTTTGAGGCTAAATCGCCGTAAGTCGTGTTGTCGTGTTTCACGATCATCTCGGCACCATCTTGCAAGTAGCTGACCGACTCAGCGTTAACCACTGATGGGCGATCTCCGAGAAAACCTATTTTTGAAAGACTTGCCATGTCATGAATCGCATATGCCCCAATCGTGGCCAATGAAGCAGGAAACGTGATAGCCGCAAGTGATGACAAGCCTATGAATGCGTAATTGCCTATTTGTGTCAATGCAGAGTCAGCCGTAAACAGAACTTCAGTTAAGTTCGTGGCGCCAGCGAACGCTCGGCTCCCGATCGAAGTCACAGTTGATGGGATGGAAACTCGCGTAAGGGTTGGAACACTTGAAACTGCGTCTCCCGGAATCGCGGTAACACCCTCGGGAAAATCAATTTCTGTCAATGCGGTGTAGGCAAAGGCACTCTGCTCGATGAGATTCAACTGACTTCCACTTTCAAAGGTGACGGAAGTCAGCGCAGCAGAAAGAATAAATGCCGAATCCATTATTGATGTTACAGAAGCAGGAATTGTTATCTCTTC
>CAIYHK010000057.1 GCA_903925985.1 uncultured Actinomycetes bacterium | reverse complement strand
GTGATCTGAGCATTGAGCATGACTTCAACCCAGGGTCGTTCGTTAACGGAAATTCATTTGAATCTTTTGAGTCCTTGGCGGACCATGTTTTAGAACTCAGCAATGATCCCGTGCGGATGGCCGAAATGCGCTCAGTGGCACCAATGAACCAGGAAAACTGGCGACGCAATGCCAGCCCTGCAAGGGTTCACAAATTTCTCTATGACGCAGTCACATCTATGGTGCCGCGATTGGCGAATCAGCCGTTTCCTCAGAAATGATTCAGACTTCTGAGTCCTGCGGTGTTGGCGTGCGGCGAACTACTTCGCGCGTGCGCGGCTTGCCCGCGTAGAGAATTCGAATACCAGTTAAGGCCAAGAGCAGCACCGACAGTGCCACGGCCAAGGCGCTATAAATCGGGTTTGAACGATCGGTGCCTGCGGTAACTGCATGCACTGTAGTTACGGCACAGCCTGCGTAACTGGTCATGTGAATCGAGCGCCAGACACTCTTTGGCAGTTTCTTCATGAAGAGAGAAGACAGTTGGACAGCACCAAAGATGTACATCGCCACAATTCCCCACGCAACGGGGCCCGGCTTCCAACTTGTATTCATCGGAATCATGACTTCGGCCCAACCCCACTGTGGTTCAAAGGTGTCTGCAACAAGCGAAGCGATGTGGAGTGCGATTGTGCTGACGGAAAGCCATCCGAGCCAGCGATGCAGATCAAGCAACCACGCTGGGCGATCGTATGGCTTTAAGAGACGCGTGGAGAGCAGAATGCCCCATGCGGTTGCAGCCGATACGAGTACCCAAGCGACAATTCCCGAAGCTCGACTTAGGTGCCACCAAAACTGATCATTGGTCAAAGCTGACACCATGAATTTATGATCCGTTGGATTGTGTCGGGGCGCTGGTGTTGTTGCCGTTGCTCGGCGGTACCGGCACTGGAACGGTTACGACAACTGGTGATTGGTTGTTGTTGTTCGCTGGCGTATTCGTCGCGGGAACCGTGGTGACGGGCACAGCGGGTGCCGGCGCGCTCGGGACTGGGGCTGGAGCGGTAGGAGTTGTAACCGATTGCGATACGGCGTGTGCGTTCGATTGCGTCGGCATGGCGGCTGGAGGCACTGGGGCTGGAGCCATAAGTGCGGCCGCAGTTGTGCTTGGTGCGGTAGATGCACTTGAGTCACTCCACGACGGCTTGGCTAAGGCGAGGGTTGAAGTGAGACCCAGCACCGCAGTGGCGGTCAAGCCAGTGGCGAAAATCCGCGCTGATGACGCGACATGCTTGGACTTCTTGCGGGGGACTTGATCAGACATTTTCAGTCGTCCTCGTATTCATCTTCATCTTCGTCATGATCTTCGTCCTCATCATGATCTTCATCTTCATCCTCGTATTCATCTTCATCCTCGTCTTCGTACTCGTCATCATCCGATGGTGGGCGTGGTTCATCTGGGCGATCGGTGGTGTCACGAATGGAAGTAACGAATCGACCATCTATAAGTGCCACATTGAACTTGTATTCAACGCCAGTTGAAGTGTTGTAGAACTCCACTTCGTAGCCCTCCGAGTTGTGTGAAAGCTCGACTTCATGAATCCAACCCTCGAGAGTGTTGACCCCGGCAACCGTGAGCAGTCCATTGGTCACGGTGACGGTTACATCACCAACCTCAGGGATTGTGAATGTGGTTGACTCGCCTTCGGCGGCGGGTGTTGTTGTGTCTGGCACCGATGTATCAGGCGATCCATCGCTGTCAGTGGAACTGATCCCAAGAGTCCCACACTTACCCACACAGCCGGTTCCATTGTTTGAGGGATTCAGTGAATCTCCAGCGACGGTTGTGGTCGAACTGAGAGCAGCAGCAGATACAACGTTGGCCGCAAGGGCGGGGGCGCCTTTGACCGTGGAGACACCTCCATCTAGGAGGTTGGTATTGGCTGCGAGTGCTACGGCACCAGCAGCAATGATGCCGGTGACCGATAGTGCGGTTGCGATGGAAGATTTCATGTAGTCCAACCTATAAAACGCTTATCCAAGGCTGGTTCGGAGTTTGTCAAAGAAATATCCAAGAAATCACGGGGTCGGCAAGACTGTTGAGGTGAAGGTTCTCCTGGTCGAAGACGATCCATCCATTGCTGCATCACTGGTAGAGGGCCTGCACGCCAATGGTTTCACAGTCACCCATGTGAGCACCGGCGCTGGAGCCCTGGCTGCACCTGCAGTTGATGTTGTGCTTTTGGACATTGGCCTGCCCGATATGGACGGGTTTGATGTGTGTCGGCAGATACGTAAATCATCAATGGTGCCGATAATCCTGTTGACCGCACGCAGCGAAGAACTGGACCGTGTGGTGGGCTTAGAACTCGGAGCAGATGACTACGTCACAAAGCCATTCGGTTTCCGTGAGTTAGTTGCTCGTATCCGTGCCGTTACACGTAGAGCAGGCATGGCGGAACCCGTAGCAAGTGGGCCAACTGTTCTCGGTGCATTGGCAATTGATGAACGCACCCGACGGGCGCTCTTGAACGGAGAGGAGCTGCAGCTCACAACTAAAGAGTTTGACTTGCTCGTTTATCTTGCTGCCGAACCTGGAGTGGTGCATCGTCGCACTGACATCCTCGAACATGTGTGGGATGTGAACTGGTATGGCCCGACCAAGACTCTCGATGCACACATTGCGGCGTTACGCAAAAAGCTC
>CAIYHK010000056.1 GCA_903925985.1 uncultured Actinomycetes bacterium | reverse complement strand
TTGATGAAGCAAATTGCGGGGCGATCAAAGCAGAAGTTCATCGCCCAATGGAAACACACCGGTGAATTGAACGGCCTGATTGAGGAAACTTTTACGGGGCACGCGATCGTCAAAGTCTTCGACCAGCAGGATCAGGTTGAAAGCCGCTTCGAGAAAATTAATCAAAAACTTTTTGATGTCAGCAATGATGCCCAGTTCATCTCTGGTTCGATCATGCCTTCGATGATGTTCATTGGAAACCTCAACTACGTTGCGATCGCAGTAATCGGTGGCCTGAAAGTTTCGTCGGGGTCGATGAGTCTTGGTGATGTGCAGGCATTTATTCAGTACTCGCGCCAGTTCACGCATCCGCTCACCCAAGCAGCCTCTACCGCCAACGTCTTGCAATCCGGAATGGCGAGTGCGGAGCGTGTCTTTGAATTGCTCGATGCCCCAGAGCAAGAGCCCGAAGGTGACACTCATTTGGTAGGCGATGTGCAAGGTCGCGTGGTCTTTGACAACGTGTCGTTCTCTTATGCCAATGACCGAAAGTTGATCGAGAATCTGTCGTTTGTTGCAGAACCTGGTTCAACGATTGCGATCGTCGGGCCCACGGGTGCAGGTAAGACCACTTTGGTGAATCTCATCATGCGGTTCTATGAGCTCGATGGTGGCGCTATAACTCTTGACGGAATCAACATTGCAGATCTTCCTCGCAGTGAGTTGCGTTCCAAGATTGGAATGGTGTTGCAGGACACCTGGCTATTTAACGGAACGATTAAGGAAAACATCGGCTATGGAAATCCATCAGCCACAGAAGAGCAGATAGTTGCTGCCGCCAAAGCCACTTACGTTGATCGTTTCGTGCGCTCGCTGCCAGATGGTTACAACACCCATCTGGCCGGTGAGGGTGAGGCCGTAAGTACCGGTGAGAAGCAGTTGTTAACTATCGCCCGTGCATTTCTTGCGGACCCCGCAATTCTGATTCTCGATGAAGCAACGAGTTCGGTGGACACCCGCACAGAGGTGTTGATCCAAAAAGCGATGGGTGCGCTACGTATGGGTCGCACAAGTTTCGTCATTGCGCACAGGCTCTCAACGATTCGTGATGCCACAGTGATTCTTGTGATGGAAAACGGCACGATTGTTGAGCAGGGATCACACGAGGAGCTGCTGGAGCGCCAGGGCGCGTACTACAGGCTCTATCAGTCGCAGTTCTCCGCACCTTCAGTTGAGCTTGACTGAGCCTTCATCGTCGGCTTCTTTTTCACACTAAGTTGAGTCAATCACCAAGGGGGCAATATGAGCGACAACAAGAAATTACTGGTCTTTTACAATCCGTCACCCGGCAAGGAAGACGAGTACAACTCGTGGTACGAC
Source organism: uncultured Actinomycetes bacterium (assembly GCA_903925985.1). Classification (GTDB taxonomy): domain Bacteria; phylum Actinomycetota; class Acidimicrobiia; order Acidimicrobiales; family Ilumatobacteraceae; genus CAIYHK01. The sequence continues at coordinate 4,330 of CAIYHK010000056.1, read as the reverse complement.
AACCAGCATCTCGCTGATGTTTGTGCAATCCCAGGTGTAAGTGGTGCCAGCCGCTACAACCTCGTTCAACTTGATCCGAATGCGACACCCGCACATAAGTACCTGGCTGTATACGAACTAGATGGTGACCCTGCTGCAGTATTCGCTGAGCTCGGGGTGCGCGCAGGTACCGACAAAATGCCGATGAGTGAAGCCCTCGATCTCTCGACGATCGGTATGAGCATCTGGGAACCGCGTTCCTAAAACAGCCAACACAGATCAACAAACACAGATCAACAAATCTCGAAGGATTAAACATGCCCAATACCGGTGGTGCCATAGACATTTATTTTGAAACGCACGGCGACAAATCAAATTCTCCGCTGCTGTTAGTGAATGGCTTCAGTAACCAACTGGTTAGTTGGCATCCCGAACTGATCGCGGCGCTCGTGAATCGTGGATTCTTTGTAATCGTTTACGACAATCGTGATGTCGGCTTATCCACACATTTTGATGGAATTAAAGCGGACATCTCTGCTGTGCTGGCCGCCCGCAAGGCAGGCAAGCCGTTTGAGGGAATGATTCCTTACACACTTACCGATATGGCCAGTGATGGCATTTCTGTTCTTGACGCACTTGGAATTAAAGCGGCGCACATCGCCGGGATGTCCATGGGAGGCATGATCGTGCAGCGCATGGCGATTGATTTCCCAGCGCGCGTGTTGTCTGTGTGTTCAATCATGAGCCACACGGGAGAGTCGGCATTTGGGCGCAGTACTGAAGAAGCCAATGCAGGGTTGATGTCGATGCCGCCTTCCGATCGCGAGGGATACATCAAGCACACGGTTGAGAACACGCGCATCTGGGCCACCAAATATCACTTTGATGCTGATGCAGAAGCCGATCGTGCGGCGCGTCAATATGACCGTTGTTTCTACCCCGAAGGGCCAAGCCGTCAGTTCGTTGCTATTCGGACGGCTGCACCACGCAATGAAGATCTCGCAAAACTGCAAGTTCCACTACTTGCGATACATGGTCGTCATGACACTTTGATCACATTGTCCGGTGGTGAGCGCACTGCTGAAGTGACACCAGATTCGCGGCTGCTCGTACTTGATGGCATGGGGCACGATCTTCCGCGTCCGTTGTGGCCAGCAATCATCGACGCGATCTATTCAAACGCTGAACGCGCCTCTGTCTGATCTCAAATGGTCGGGGAGGGGGGACTTGAACCCCCGGCCTCCTGCTCCCAAAGCAGGCGCGCTACCAAGCTGCGCCACTCCCCGGTTTTCTAAAAGGTTACTTGCCCGACCTCTTTGCGGCTTTGGCGAGTCGTTTTGCGGCACGCCCAATGGCAGCAATATTGCGGTGGTCGAGGTCGCCCAGCTCGACGCCGTTGTCAAACAAGACGCGGTAGCGCTGCCAGTTAAAACCGTTGGCGAGTATGACTTTGCCCTCGGTTCCCTCAGGCACGCCATCGAGTTCGACGGTGGCTGTGACCCGATCTCCAATGGTTAGGTCGATTTGATCCTTATGGGGATTGGCAAGAGCGTGCGGCTTCCAGAACGGCATGGTTACATCTTGCCCCAAGTGATGGTCTCTCAAGTAACCATTCAAGGACCCGACAAGTAGACTCTCACCCTTGTGAAGAGCACTGTTGCACCCCTCGAAGACAACAAGGTCAAGCTTTCTGTTGAGATTGATGTCGCCGAATTTGACCAAAGTATTGATGATGCGTTCAAAAAGATCGCCAAAGAGGTTCGCCTGCCTGGGTTTCGCCCCGGTAAAGCACCGCGAAAACTCCTTGAGGCCCATGTCGGTTTAGCCGTTGCCCGTGCTCAGGCACTGCAAGATGGCATCCCTCAGTTCCTTGCCAAGGCGGTTAAGGAACACTCAGTCGATCTGATTGCTCCGCCCGATATCAAAATCACTGCCGGCGAAGAAGAGGGTCCGGTTGCTTTTGATGCTGAGTGTGAAATTCGCCCTGAAGTTCAAGTCGGGGGCTACAAGGGTTTAAAGGTTGAACTCACCTCGCTTGAGCCAACCGATGAAGAACTTGAAACAACTATCAAAAATGAGATGCGCCGCCACGGTTCACTTAGTGACGTGGAGCGAGCAGCAGCACATGGTGATTTTGTTGTCGTTGACATCGCGGGCACCCGTGATGGTGAGCCTGTTCCTGGCCTGAACACAGATGACTGGACCTACGAAGTGGGTCGTGGTTGGGTATCGCCGAACTTTGACGACCAACTCGTTGGCGCAAAAGCTGGCGATGAACTCAAATTTGTTGGCACCCCGAGTGGTACCGAGGAGCCCGCTGATTTTGTGGTGAAGATTCACCGTGTGCAAGAACTCGTTATTCCTGATCTCACCGATGAATGGGTGAGTGAGAATGTTGGCGAAGGTGACCTCGACACCGTTGATGCTTACAAGGCGAGCATTCGTGAGCGCTTGACCGACATGAAGGTTGGGCAAGTGCGTAGCACTGTTGTTGACAAGGTTGCAGAAGCACTTTCAGGTCTCGTGGATATCGACGCCCCAAAGTCGATGGTCGATTCCGACATGCAGCAACGCCTGCAAAACACACTTCGCCAGTTTCAAGCACAGGGCATCGCAATTGACCAGTGGTTGAGTGTCACGGGCCAGACAACCGATGACTTCATTGAAAACATTCGTACTCAATCTGAGCGTGCGGTGAAGGTGGACCTCGCATTACGAGCAGTGGTGCGTGCCGAAGCTATCGAGGTAGATGAAGTCGACCTAAAAGGCGAGTACGACCGCATTGCCATGCAAGTCGGTGAAAACGCTGAAAAGGTTCGGGCGGTCTACGAAAAGAACGATGCAGTTGATGAACTCGTAGTTGAGATCGGCAAGACCAAAGCCCTTGATTGGCTACTTCACAACGTTGAGATGGTTGATGAAAATGGCAATAGGTTGGAAAACGACAATGTTCTTGGGCATGATCACAGTCACGATCACGACCATGACCATGACCACGATCACTGATCAGAGGGACACATGAACTTCCAGAATTACTACATTCCAAATGTCACCGAGCAGACCAGTCGTGGTGAGCGTGTGTACGACCTCTACAGCCGTTTGCTCAAAGAGAACATCATTTTCCTTGGCACACCAATTGACGACACGATCGCCAACCTCATCTGTGCGCAGTTGATTCACCTTGAGAGTGAAAACCCTGACAAGGACATCAACATCTACATCAACAGCCCCGGTGGCGATATCACTGCATTGTTCGCGATCTACGACACCATGCAGTTCATCAAGAACGACATCGCCACAATTTGCCTCGGCCAAGCCGCTTCAGCTGCTGCGGTTTTGCTCGCCGCTGGCACCAAGGGCAAGCGCCTCGCATTGCCTCACGCCCGCGTGATGCTGCACCAGCCCTACGGCCAAGTGGGCTACGGACAAGTCACAGACCTCGAGATCGCCGCCAAAGAGATTCTCAGGATGCGTGACCTCCTTGAGGAAATCCTTGCTATTCATACAGGCCAGCCAATTGAGCGCATCCACCAGGACACCGACCGCGACTTCGTAATTGAAGCGAACGAGGCTGTCGAGTATGGGATTATTGATGAAGTAATCACTGCGCGTCACCTGGCCGACAAGTCAGGCCCGATTCGCTAATTCCGCAATCTGGGAGGTCACCAACATGGCGAAGTTCGGCGACACTGGTGAACTCCTGAAGTGTTCCTTCTGTGGCAAGTCACAGAAGCAGGTGAAAAAGCTCATTGCCGGTCCCGGCGTGTACATCTGCGATGAATGCATCGACCTTTGCACCGAGATCATCGAGGAAGAGCAGGGTCAGAGCACTGAGGCGCGCCTTGAAGAGTTGCCCACTCCTCGAGAGATTCGTTCATTCTTAGATGAATATGTGATCGGTCAAGATCAAGCCAAGCGCGTGATGTCGGTGGCGGTTTACAACCACTACCGCCGTATTCAATATCAACAAGAACTCGGCACCGCCCGCCGCGACGAGGTCGAACTCGCAAAAAGCAACATCCTTTTGCTTGGGCCAACCGGCTGTGGCAAGACCCATCTAGCGCAGACCCTTGCCCGCCTGTTGAACGTTCCGTTTGCGATTGCCGACGCCACCGCATTGACCGAGGCTGGATATGTCGGCGAAGACGTTGAAAACATCCTGCTCAAACTCATTCAAGCCGCTGACTTTGATGTCAAAAAAGCCGAAACCGGAATCATCTACATTGACGAAATCGACAAGGTTGCGCGTAAGAGCGACAACCCATCGATTACCCGCGATGTGTCCGGTGAAGGAGTGCAACAAGCGTTGCTGAAGATCCTTGAAGGCACGGTTGCATCGGTTCCTCCTCAG
>CAIYHK010000055.1 GCA_903925985.1 uncultured Actinomycetes bacterium | reverse complement strand
TGTCAGCACCGATGGCAGCAGCCATGGGCTCTTCAATCAAATACACCGGGCGCCGGGCGCCTGCATACTCAGCGGCATCCTGCACTGCGCGCTGCTCGACACCAGTGATACCACTTGGCACACAAACCAATACGCGTGGTTTGCTCCAACGTGAGACATCAATTTTTTGAATAAAAAAGCGCAGCATTTTTTCGCAAACGTCAAAGTCTGCAATAACGCCGTCCTTCAACGGGCGCACAACCTGAATGTTGGATGGCTCGCGACCAATCATTCGCTTGGCTTCCATTCCAACTGCAACTGGGCGGCCATCATTGCGGTCAATCGCCACTACCGAGGGCTCGTCCAAGACGATTCCTTGGCCACGCACATAGATGAGGGTGTTCGCAGTGCCGAGATCGACAGCGATATCCCTTCCTATGGCGAGAGGGTTGTTGCGAAACATGCAGAAGCCTTCCAAGCGGATACGCGACAAGGGCGCGTTGACAAGGATTTAAGCCTACAGGTTGGGGAAAAAGATGCCGATCTCTCGAGCTGCGCTCTCGGCTGAATCACTGCCATGCACGAGATTCTCCGTAAATATGGTGCCAAAATCTCCACGGATCGTGCCCGGCGCTGCCGCGCGTGGATTAGTTGCACCCATCATCGTGCGAACGATCTCCCAGGTGTCCTCTGGGCCTTCAAGCACCAATGCCACAACTGGATTACGTGACATGAAAGCAACTAGGTCGGCGTAGAAGCCCTTGCCAACATGCTCTTCATAGTGGCGTTCGAGAATGTCGTTGCTGAGTTTGCGTAACTCCATGGCAACGATCTTCAGACCTTTGGTTTCAAAACGTGAAAGTAGTTGGCCAACGAGTTGGCGTTCGACAGCATCTGGCTTAAGTAATACGAGGGTGCGGTTTGACATGCCTTAAAGGCTAGTTGCCATCAATGCAAGAGCCCCAACTACGGCAATATGCGACGCAAGTACTCGCGCGCTTCCCCTATTACATAAAGCGAACCAGTGATCAGTACGGCATCATCAGACGTGGCGTTGTTTAATGCCACCTCACAGCCACGCGCAACGGATGTAACCGCTACAACATCATCACAGCCAAGTGCTTTGGCATGTGCCGCGAGCTCCTCGGCAGCAACACCTCTTGGTGACGGCGCAGTCACGCAAACTACTGAGTCAAATTCATCTGCCCGTAGCGCAGATAGCAACGCGGTCATGTCTCTTCCGACCAAACAACCGACCAAAAGTATGCGTCGGCCAACAGGGTCAAAGTCATCAAAGAAAACTTCTGCACAAATATCAGCTCCAGCCGGATTGTGTGCACCATCGATTATCACCAGAGGCTGGTGGCCGAGCACTTCGAAGCGTCCCGGCATCTGCACCGACGAGAGCCCTTCTACAAGCACGTCAATGTTTATGGGCGCAGCGAAAAATTCTTCTACCGCTGCAATTGCGATTGATGCATTCAAGCCTTGATGCCTGCCATGCAGCGGCACAAACAGCTCGCGGTAATCGGCACGTGAAGTTTTCACATCAATCATCCGGCCACCAAGTGCTAAGTGATTGTCCACGCAGTCAAAGTGTTCACCGCGTATCACGAGTTCTTTGGCTCCGGCGGCCATGAACTCATTTAGAGTTTCCGAGTCATTCTCGCCGAGCACCATCGGTGCATCGGGTTTGGCGATACCTGACTTTTCGCGTGCAATGTGCACACGCGTCGGGCCCGCATAGTCGGTGTGATCAAGAGCAACATTGGTTACGACTGTGACCGCTGACTGCACAACATTGGTTGCATCCCAACGACCAAGCATTCCAACTTCGATTACGGCAACGTCAATTCCTGCGTCTGCAAACCAAGAAAAACCAGTCGCTGTAAGGATGTCGAAATAACTGGGGCTTACGCCGCCGAGAGTCTCCAGATCGGCGACCTCCCCCATCACACGTCCAAACTCTTCATCAGAGATGGGTTCGCAATCTCGGGTTATGCGTTCGTTCACACGGTGTAGGTGTGGGCTGCTGTAGGTGCCAACTGTAAGACCATGAGCCATCAGAATCCGGGTGATTATCTGGGCTGTCGATCCCTTGCCGTTGGTTCC
>CAIYHK010000054.1 GCA_903925985.1 uncultured Actinomycetes bacterium | reverse complement strand
GTTCGGCCCGCTCGTTCACTTGGCTAAGTATTCGAGAAGTGCTTTTTTCTGCTGCGTGCCCAGACCTTGGATCTTACGGTTGTCAGCAATGCCAACTTCCTCCATGATCTTGCGCGCTTTCACTTTGCCGAGGCCAGGAAGGCTTTCGAGCATGGCGATGACCTTGAGCTTGCCCACATTGGGGTCAGCAGATTCAAGTGCGGCAGCGACCGTCAAGGTGCCCTGCTTGAGCTCGACCTTGATTGCGGCACGCGCAGTCCGTGCTTCAGCGGCCTTAGCGAGGGCTGCAGCACGCTGTTCTGGTGTGAGTATCGGAGGAGTAGCCATGGCGAAACCGTACCTATCACAAGCGTTCAATAGGTGGATACCAGCCCATTTCGACCAGTTATGGCGGGGTCAATCCCCCACGATGAGCAAGCCCAGTCAGGCTCGCGACCTCTGCCAACCCGTGCCGTGTCACCCACTCGGAGAGTTCACCAGCAATTTTGAAACAGGCGCGAGGGTCAGCAAAAGTCGCCGTGCCAACTTGAACTGCACTGGCGCCCGCCAGCATCAATTCGGCCGCTTCCCAACCCGATGTCACTCCCCCAACTCCAACAATGGGCAGATTCGGCAAGGCTGCGTGGACATCAAAGACCGTGCGCACTGCCACTGGATGAATTGCCCGGCCCGAAATGCCCCCTCCGCCGTTGCCGAGAGCAGGTCGGCCCGTTTCGGGGTCAAGCACCATTCCGACCACGGTGTTAATTAACGTGACTGCCTCGGCCCCAGCTTCGTGCACTGCTTGTGCAACCGCGATCACTCGATCAGTATTTGGACTGAGCTTGGCCCACAACGGATATTCAAGAACTGAACAGGCCGCCATCACTTCAGCCGACATGGCTATGTCGTGCGCAAAGATTCCGTGCCCATGCATATTGGGACATGACAAATTGACTTCGACTGCAATCACCGTTGAACGATGTGATGCACTCTCTAACCCGTCTTGCAAGAGTTGCGCGGCTTGGCGATATTCATCAACCGTGCGTCCCCAAATACTCACGACTGCCGATGCATTCACCGCAGCCATTGCAGGTAAATCGTGTTCGATCCAGTGTTGAACTCCTAGACCTTGCAATCCAACCGCGTTAATCATTCCTTGTGCAATCGGATGAACTCGCGGAGCTGGGTTGCCAGCCCATTCAGTTGCAGCAATTGACTTCACAACAATTGCGCCAATTGAATCAAGCGCACCATACGCAGAGAGTTCAGCCCCGTGTCCGGCCGTGCCAGATGCAGCCATCACCGGATGAGTTAACTCAACTGAACCGACCCGTACTCGTGAATTCACAATCGTGCTCTCATCTTCCGTGATATTCCTGCAGGCTCTTTACTTCGAGCGGATGATGTATTTGTTCGGCCATTCCTTGTGCCGCGGCCAGTGCAGCCTCAACAGTTGTTACCGAACACACGCGATGAACGTTGGCCGCTTTGCGGATTGCTTCACCATCGGTTCGACCACCACGACCTTGTGGTGTGTTGATGACAAAGGAGATGTCACCACTAGCGATGAGATTGACTGCAGTGATTTTGGCACCTTCACTCACTTTGCCGACAACCGCATCAACCATGTGGCCAAACCGACTCAGATAATCAGCGGTGCCAGGAGTCGCGACAATGCCAAAGCCAAGCGCGCGTAGTCGCTTAGCCACAACAATTCCTGCGGGTTTATCACCATCGGCGAGTGACAAGAACACCGTTCCGCTTGTTGGCAAAACCGTTCCAGCAGCCAGCTCTGCTTTGTAGAACGCCCGCCCGAAGGTCACGTCGATACCCATCACTTCGCCAGTTGAACGCATTTCCGGTCCGAGAGCGGTGTCAACTTCGGGGAATCGACTAAACGGCAACACTGCTTCTT
>CAIYHK010000053.1 GCA_903925985.1 uncultured Actinomycetes bacterium | reverse complement strand
GGCTAAATCTGTGTACTAAATGTTCATCCGGACAAGGCATTCGTCACTGCTTCATAGACTGACAACGTGCCTTTCGTTTTCGCATTTGATCACAAACACCGCCGTCCACCGATGGACATGAAAGATCTCTTGGGCGGAAAGGGCGCCAACTTGGCAGAGATGATGAGTGTGTTGCGGTTGCCAGTTCCTCACGGCTTCACCATCACCACGGACGCGTGTCGTGCATATATGCATGGCGGTTGGCCAAAAGGACTTGACGATGAAATTGCGCGTCATGTTGCAGTCTTGGAAAAGAAAATGGGTCGGTCGCTGGGCGATGCACACGATCCACTTCTGGTCTCGGTGCGTTCTGGTGCGAAGTTTTCTATGCCCGGAATGATGGACACGGTGTTGAATCTTGGCCTGAATGACAAGAGCGTGAAGGGTCTTGCAACATCAACACAGAACGAGCGCTTTGCTTACGACTCGTACCGTCGCTTCATTGCGATGTACGGCCGCATCGTTCTCGGTATTGACGGAGATGTGTTTGAACATGGGCTCGAAAAGCTCAAAGCCGACACGAGGGCAAGAACTGATGCCGACATTCCTGCTTCGTCGCTCATTGTTCTGTGCGACATCTATAAAAAGGCTGTAGTAGAGGCAACCGGCAAACCTTTTCCCCAAGACCCTGCCAAGCAGCTTCGTGGCGCAGTGGAGGCGGTCTTCCGTTCGTGGAACGGCCCTCGCGCAATTGCGTATCGCGTGCGGGAAAAGATCAGTCACGAATTGGGGACTGCTGTCAATGTGCAAGCGATGGTGTTCGGTAATCGTGACGAGAACTCAGGTACTGGTGTTGGTTTCACGCGCAATGCGGCAACAGGTGAAGCCCAGCCCTATGGAGACTTCTTGGTGAATGCGCAGGGCGAGGACGTCGTTGCCGGAATCCGTAACACCCAAGACCTGAATGCATTACAGACGCAGTTCCCACACATTCATAAAGAACTTCTTGAAATCTTTGCTCGTCTTGAGCATCACTACAAAGACATGTGCGATACAGAGTTCACCATTGAGCAAGGCAAGTTGTGGATGCTGCAGACTCGTATTGGTAAGCGAACCGGTGCAGCAGCGTTGAAGATGGCGGTCGACATGACGTCTCCAACGGGGACAGGTAAGTCGGCGTGGAAGATTTCAAAGAACGAAGCCATCATGCGCGTTGCTGCAGATCATTTAGATCAGGTGTTGCATCCACAGTTTGCGAGCAAGGGAGAGGCTCTCACAAAAGGTCTTGCAGCTTCGCCTGGTGCAGCTGTTGGCCAGGTGTACTTCACCGCAGACGATGCAGAACTTGCTGCAAAGAATGGTGTCGATGTCATCTTGGTGCGCAGTGAAACCAGTCCGGAAGATGTTCACGGAATGATGGTGGCCAAAGGCATCCTCACCTCTCGTGGCGGTCTTGTGAGTCACGCGGCAGTTGTGGCCCGTGGGTGGGGTACTCCAGCCATTGTTGGTGCAGACAACGTGAAGATTATTGATCGTTCCTTTTCGGTGGGAGATGTCACCGTTCACGAAGGCGATTGGCTATCCCTAGATGGAACTACTGGTGAAGTCATTGTTGGCAAACTTGAACTTGCCGACTCGCAACCGCCCGAGGAATTCAACACAATTTTGTCGTGGGCCGATGCAGTGCGAAAAGGAAAGTTTGATGTTCGTGCGAATGCCGACACAGACGAAGATGCGCGCAAGGCGCGTCACCTCGGTGCGCAAGGCATTGGTTTGTGTCGCACCGAGCACATGTTCTTGGCGCCTGACCGCTTGCCAATCGTTCGTCGAATGATTCTTGCTGAGACTCCTGGTGACGAAGCCGATGCTCTTGAGGAGTTGCGTGTC
>CAIYHK010000052.1 GCA_903925985.1 uncultured Actinomycetes bacterium | reverse complement strand
TGATGCACCATTGCAATGCCGTGTGCGAGACCTTGACGCGGCGAAGACAACCAGATCGGCTGCTCATTGCGCGAGATGGTGCCAGAGTCTGGCTGATAAAGACCGCAAAGCATTGCTGCGAGAGTGCTCTTGCCGGCGCCGTTTTCGCCTAGAAGAGTGTGAACTTCGCCGGCGCGAACATCGAAATTCACGCTGTCGTTTGCCAAGACGCCAGGGAAGCGCTTGGTCACATTGTGGGCAGATAGAGCAACAGGGGCCGCACCGTTATGGTGCGACCCCTGTGCCACCTCTTTAGAGGTATCGGCCATGCTTATTCGCCGGTTGGCGAACCAATGACGCCTTCTACGAAGTACTCCATGCCAAGCAGCTCGCCAAGGGTTGCTGCTACACCATCAGCGAGAACTTCTGCACCGTTCTGGTCGTTCAATGGACCAGTGAATGGAGCGAATTCGCCGTCGATGATTGCCTGTGCCTTCTCCTCGATCATCGATTGGGTGTCAGCGTCAACTGATTCACCGAACGATGCCAAGGTGACCATTCCGTCAGCCATGCTGCCGTAGTACTGGTCGGTTGGGCAGGTGCCCCCAGCTACAGCTTCAGCAGTTGCCGTGTAGTACGGACCCCAATCCCAGGTGGGAGCGGTCAACCATGCTTCTGGAGCAAATTCAGAGGTGTCGCTGTTGTAGCCAGCCCACTTGATGCCGGCGTTCTTTGCAACTTCGCCAGTAGCGGTGGAGTCCTGGTGCATAGCAAGTACGTCAACACCTGCATCGGCAAGAGCTTGTGCAGCTTCACCTTCGAGGGTTGGGTCAAACCAGGTCTTGGTCCACTGAACCTGCACGGTTGCATCTGGATTCATTTCGCGAACACCAATGGTGAATGCGTTGATTCCACGCAGAACTTCTGGAATCGGGAAAGCGGCAACGTAGCCAATCTTTCCGTTTTCAGTTGCGGCACCAGCGGCAAGACCGGTGAGGTAGCGAGCTTCTTCAGCTGCACCAAAGTAGGTACCAAGGTTTGCTGCAGTCTTGTAACCAGTTGCCCATTCAAAGCAGGTGTCCGGATAGTTCTCTGCAACAGCGAGCATTGGATCGCCGTAACCGAATGAAGTTCCAAAGATCAGGTCGTAGCCATCAGCTGCGAGCTGTTCAAATGTCTTTTCAGAGTCTGCGTTGTCGAGAATGTTCTCAACTCGCTTGACCTCGATACCAAGGTTGTCTTCGAGTTGCAGAATTCCTTGCTCGTGCTGGTAGGTCCAGCCCGCATCGCCAGGAACACCGATGTAAACAACTGCGACCTTAAGGTCGGCTGCTTCTGCGGCGGTTGTGTCGGATGATTCGTTGTCGTCGCTGCAGGCGGCAACAATCAAAGAAGTTGCCGCTGCGAGTGCTGCGACCTTCCAGATTCTCTTCATTTAGGTCTCCCCTTTGGATGAACGGCCCTTGGATGGTGCCGATAGGCAAAAACTGTAATACGAAAACCTGCACTGTTTGTTAGGGAGTGTGTTTCAGAATCGTGAAACTTTGCCCGACAAAATTTGCCGACCGAACGGGGACGTTTGGAATTCCCGACTTGACAGGTCGGGAATTGAAGGCGTAGCGTCGCCCCCTATGACTGCAAACAACTGGGGCTTCGAAACCCGTCAAATTCACGCCGGCCAAGAGCCCGATCCAACCACGGGATCGCGTGCGGTTCCGATCTACCAAACAACCTCGTACCAGTTTCGTGACTCGGCGCACGCGCAGAACCTTTTTGCGTTGGCTGAAATCGGCAACATCTACACGCGAATAATGAACCCCACCCAGGGAGTTCTGGAAGCACGCTTGAGTTCGCTTGAAGGCGGCATCACAACCGCCGTCGGTCTCCCAGGTGCATTGGCCGTCGCAAGCGGTCAGTCGGCAGAGACTCTTGCGATTCTCACACTCGCCGAAGCCGGCAGCCACATCGTTGCATCGCCGTCACTGTACGGCGGCACATACAACCTGCTGCACTACACGCTGCCCAAGATGGGCATCGAGGTGACCTTTGTTGATGATCCACATGATCTTCAGCAGTGGAAGAGCGCTACGCGTCCCAACACGAAAGCCTTCTATGGCGAAGTGCTTGCGAACCCGAAGAACGACGTATTCGATATTGAAGGCGTGTCCAAGGTGGCGCATGAAGTTGGCGTACCGCTGATTGTTGACAACACAGTGCCGTCACCATATGGAATTCGTCCTATCGAATGGGGTGCAGACATCGTGGTGCACTCACTTACCAAGTTCATCGCCGGACACGGCACTTCAATTGGTGGCGCGATCATTGATTCGGGCAAGTTTGATTTCTCGGCTAGCGGACGCTTCCCGAATTTCACCGAGCCCGATCCGTCGTACCACGGTCTTGCTTACTGGCCGGCACTTGGTCCGGGTTCGTACATCATCAAAGCGCGAGTGCAACTACTGCGTGACCTTGGTATGGCGATTAGCCCGTTCAATGCGTGGTCAATTCTGCAGGGTATTGAGACCCTCTCATTGCGAATGGATCGCCACTGGTCAAATGCCCAGAAGGTCGCCGATTACCTCGGCAAGCAGTCTGCTGTCGAGAGCATCTCGTGGGCAGGGTTGCCGTCATCGCCATGGCATGAGCGTGCAAAGAAGTACTTCGCAGGCAAGGGTTTCGGTTCGATCATTGCGTTCAACGTGAAGGGTGGACGCGATGCGGGGCAGAAGTTTGCTGAGGCGTTGCAGCTGCACAGCCACGTTGCCAACATCGGCGATGTGCGTAGTCTCGTGATTCATCCAGCATCAACTACGCATAGCCAGCTCACTGAGGCAGAGCAGCTTTCAGCCGGTGTACACCCTGGACTCGTGCGTCTCTCGGTTGGACTCGAGTCAATCGAAGACATCCTCGCGGACCTCGACCTCGGCTTCAAAGCAATTAGCTGAACAAGTGGCGTAAGCGCCGCTAAACGCAAACGGTCAGTCGTCATCCTCGGTTGGTGACTGGCCGCGTAGGAACTCTTCAAGTTCTGCAGCTAGATCATCACCCGTTGGAATCACAGATTCAATTCGTCTGTCGAAATCAAGTTCAAGCATGCGTACATATCGTTGCGCCTGTTCGTCCTCGGCTACTGCTGAATCGTGGAGTTCCTGCCAGCGCGAAATCTCACCGCCAAGTTTTTCGTGGCCGGTTTTCACACCGAGCACATGTTGCAGGTGTTGCAACAATGCGGTAACCGAACGCGGATGCTGTGCGCCACCCAAATAATGGGGGACTCCAACACGTAGAGAAATCGCCGGTATCGACAGGCGGTCGAG
>CAIYHK010000051.1 GCA_903925985.1 uncultured Actinomycetes bacterium | reverse complement strand
GCATCTGAAGAGGTTGCTGACGAAGCCGTCGCGGAGTAACTCGCGTCCGATTTTCTCGGAAAAGCTATGGCACTTGCTGATCTGAAAGGCAAGAGGATTGTCCTCGGTGTTACTGGTGGTATCGCTGCGTACAAAGCAGTCGAAGTTTGTCGCCAGCTTTGTGATTTAGGTGCACATGTGTCGCCGGTGATGACCGAAGGTGCAAAGAAATTCATCGGTGAAACCACGCTGTCGGCTTTGGCATCTGAGCCTGTGCAGACGAAATTGTGGAACGCCGAAAATCCAATTCCCCACACAAAGCTTGGTCAACAAGCGGATTTGATAGTTGTTGCTCCAGCGACTGCGAGGTTGATTGGCACTTATGCGGCTGGAATCTCGAATGATCTTTTGACCGCAACACTGCTGGCGACCCGTGCGCCAGTAGTCATCTGTCCTGCCATGCATACCGAGATGTGGGAACACCCAGCGGTCCAGGAAAACATCGCAACCTTACGTCGGCGTGGGGTGATTGTGGTTGAGCCAGAAGCTGGGCGTCTCGCAGGTGGCGATCTGGGTCAGGGCCGACTCGCTGCACCTACAACAATTGTTGCAAGCGTGATGGAGACTCTTACGCCGGCAGATCTTGCGGGAGTGAAAGTAGTAGTTACCGCAGGTGGAACTCGGGAACCAATTGACTCAGTCCGGGTCATCTCAAATCGTTCGTCAGGTAAGCAGGGCCATGCAGTTGCAGCGGCGGCAATTCAGCGCGGTGCGTCGGTTTCTTTGATCACGACGGTTGATCTGCCAGCGCCTGTCGGGGTGGAGTTGGTGCGTGTGGAGACCACCGCCCAAATGCAAGATGCACTCAATGCACGCGCTAGCGCAGCCGATGTCGTGATCATGGCGGCTGCAGTTGCAGACTTTCGACCCGTTCAAAGTGCTGAGAGCAAGCTGAAGAAATCCGCGGGAATTCCCAAAGTTGAGTTGGAACCGACCCCTGACCTACTGGCAGAACTGGGGCAGAATAAGCCAACTGGCATGACGCTCGTTGGCTTTGCGGCTGAGACAGAGAATCTTGAAGTCAACGCATCCGACAAACTCGTGCGCAAGAACCTTGACTTGATCGTGGCCAACGATGTCTCGGCTCCCAACGTGGGTTTTGCCTATGACACGAATTCGGTTCTGATCTTGGGCCGAAATGGCGAGCGCAAGGCTGTTGAACTTGCCCCCAAAGCCTCTGTGGCCCACGCCATTTTGGATAGCGTGGTGGCGCACCGCGCAGCCCGCTAAAGAGCCGTTGCGTTGCCCAAAGGAGACACCGTGAGCAAGTACACCTTCACGTCAGAGAGCGTGACCGAGGGGCATCCGGACAAGATGGCCGACCAGGTGAGCGATGCCGTTCTGGATGCGATTCTGGCTGAAGATCCAAACGCTCGAGTGGCATGCGAGACACTGTTGACCACTGGTCTTTGTTTGGTGTCCGGCGAGATATCAACGCAGGCATATGTGCCGATTCCTGACATTGCACGCAGTGTTATCAATGGCATTGGTTATGACAATGCTGAATACGGCTTTGATGGCAATACGTGTGGAGTTCTTGTTGCACTCGATCAACAGAGCCCAGACATCGCCCAAGGCGTTGACAAGTCTGAAGAAGTGCGAAGTGGCAAGAGCGGCGAGGATCAATTGAACGCCCAAGGTGCCGGCGACCAAGGAATGATGTTTGGCTACGCATGTGATGAGACTCCCGACCTAATGCCACTGCCAATCTGGCTTGCACATCGACTCGCAGAGCGACTCACCGAGGTCCGCAAATCGGGATTGATTCCATATCTTCGTCCCGACGGCAAAACTCAGGTCACCTTCGATTACGAAAACGGCAAACCGGTTCGGCTGCGTACCGTGCTCATCTCGACACAGCATGGTGAAAGTGCGGATCGAGACACAACAATTCGTCCTGACTTGATTGAGCATGTGATTCGCCCGACCGTGCCAGAACAGTTCCGCGACGACGACTATTCGATTTTTGTGAATCCAACCGGCAAGTTTGTTCTTGGCGGCCCACATGCGGATACGGGTCTCACTGGACGCAAGATCATCGTTGACACCTATGGAGGCATGGGTCGTCATGGTGGAGGTGCGTTCTCTGGAAAAGACCCGTCGAAAGTTGACCGGTCTGCTGCATATGCGGCTAGGTGGGTTGCCAAGCATGTCGTGGCAACTGGTGCCGCCACTCGGTGTGAAGTGCAAGTCGCCTACGCGATTGGTGTTGCCCAGCCAGTGAGCATCCTGGTTGAGACTTTTGGAACCGGCAAGGTTGATGGCAACGCTCTTGAAGCAGCGGTGCGCAAAGTGTTTGACCTTCGCCCAGCAGCAATTGTGCGTGCACTTAACCTTAAGCGCCCGATCTATCAAAAGACCGCGGCATATGGTCATTTCGGCCGCCAAGATCCTGACTTCACGTGGGAGCAATTGCCACATGTTGAGGATCTGATGTCCGAACTCAAACTCTGAGCTGCGCCGCACAATGATTGTGCGGGTGCTTCCGGACGTTTCTGGATTCGATAAGGAGTTCGACTACTCCGTACCGCCGGAATTCGCACCGCGTGTTGAGGCGGGTGCAATGGTGCGCATCGAACTTCATGGTCGCCGAGTGGATGGCTGGATTACAAGAGTTGACCCACCTGATGCACATCCAGAATCTCGTCTCTTACCGCTTCTCAAGATTCGTGGAATGGGTCCCAGTGCAGAAGTAATTACCTCGGCAGAAATAATTGCTGCGAATTTCTTGGGCCGTCGGCGTTCAGTTCTTGCTGCTGCTTCCCCAGACACTCTGGTACAAGCTCTGCCCAGCGACCGTCGCCATGGGAACTCACCCGGCGGCGGACCCCTGTCAGATTTATGCGCACAAGGTGGGGGACTCATCTGGTGTGGGCTGAACCAAGACCCCATTGAGGTGCTGAGGGCCATTGCGCGATTTGGGCCCATGTTGTTGGTCGTTCCGTCCGTGGCGCGAGCACGCACGTTTGCAGCAACCATGCGTGGCGCAGGTTTTTCCGTTGCTTTGCTTCCCGAAGAATGGTCGCAGGCCGCTGCTGGTGTCGACGTTGTAATTGGTGCCCGAGCAGCTGCGTGGGCGCCGGTGCGCGAACCCTCATCACTTGTTGTTTGGGACGAACACGACGAAGCGTTGAAAGAGGAGAGAGTGCCTACTTGGCACGTTCGCGATGTCCTTGCGGTGCGGGCACACCAACTCGGCGCTTCTCTGTTTCAGGTGTCGCCCATCCCTTCGGTTGAAGCTCTGCATTGGGCAAATGGCCGTATCTACCGCACAATTGACGATGACTCTGAGATCTGGTCGCGAATTGTCATCGCTGATATGAACGCCGATGATGACCCCCGCAAGATCAACTACATCACCACTGAGTTAATGGATGCGGCCCGTGATACTTCTAAGTCGGTGGTGTGCATCAGTAATTCAACAGGTGTGGCGAAATCCGTTGCGTGTCGTCAGTGCTCAACTGTTGCTCGATGCGAAAAATGCAGTGCAGTAGTCGCTCAGATTGATGACTCAACACTGCACTGTGGATCATGTGGCACCGACCGACCTGTCGTCTGTGCATCATGTGGTGCAGGGGCGTTTAAGAATCTTCGCCGTGGCACCGCTCGGCTTCGAACAGAGCTTGAGCGTGCAACAGCCCGAGATGTGGTGGAGCTCAGCGGGAGTCAGACTGACGCAATTTCCCATGGTGGCACTGGTTTTGTTGCAGTCGGAACAGAAGCCTTATTGCATCGGGTGGCCAAAGCCGATGTTGTGGCGTTTCTAGATATTGATAGTGAACTGGACTCGGGTTTCTATCGTGCCAATGAAATAGTTGTGGCACTGATCTCGCGTGCACTGCGCATGGTTGGGGATCGTGGCAAAGTAATCGTGCAGACGCGTAACCCTGGACGGGAATTGTTGCAAAATCTTTGTTCTGGAAATCTAAAAGGTGTCATTGAGTCTGAGCTCGCCGTGCGCCGAGCGCTCTATCTTCCGCCATTCAGCGTGATGGGCAAGATTTCGGGTCCTGGTACATCTGATTTCTTCGAATCTCTGGTTGCGGGCGGTGTTCCACTTGGATGTGACGTGAACGCCCGCAAAGGACTTGTTCGCGCACATGACTACCGGCAGTTAGTTGATGTGATCACTTCCGTTGCGGTGCCGCGGTCGGGTCGCGTGCGAATTGAAGTTCAGCCCACTCGGGCGTGAGTAACTCGTAGGACTCTGAAGCCCTTGCGGCTGGCAATGCGTTCAACTGAATAGCCCACAGTTTGAAGCCAAGTATGAAGCGAATCAGCACCGAGATTCTTTTGGACCACGAGCCAGGCCTCGCCATCGGGGAGTAGCCGCGGCAGCCATTGATTGAGCATGTCGTGAAGTGCTTCTTTGCCAATTCGGATCGGCGGGTTGGACCAGATTGTGGCAAATTGTTGATCGTCAGGCACTTCGTTTGGTGGAAGCACCTTGACGTTGCCAAAACCGTTATTCGATGCGTTCTGCTTGCTCAGCTCCAAAGCGCGCAGATTCGTATCCACAGCAAACACAGTGGTGCCGTGTGTGGCAAGCGCCAACGCAATCGCGCCAGCCCCACATCCGAGGTCAAGCGCGGGTCCATCAGCGGGCGCCGGAACTTGCTCGAGCAGTACCTTCGTGCCCTGATCCAGGGCGCCGTAGGAGAACACACCGCGATCGGTTCGAACTTCAAGGTCTCGTCCATTGAATTGGAAAGTAAACGTCTTTGGTTTACTCGGAGTTTCAGTGGTGGCCGAGAAATAGTGGTCTGTTGGTTTGTCGGGCTTGGACATCGCTAGCCTCAAACTTATGTCGTTTTCCATCCGTACATACGGCGATCCTGTACTGAAAAGTAAGGCGGCGGAGATCACCGAGATCGATGACAAACTCGTTACGCTCTGCGACCGCATGTTTGACGTGATGTTTAAAGCACCTGGCATCGGCCTTGCAGCCCCGCAGATCGGGATCCAAAAGCGTTTGTTTGTTTATGACATCGGTGACGGGGAAGGAGTCCTAATCAATCCTGAGATTGTTGAATCTGATGGCGAATTCATGTACGAAGAAGGCTGTCTTTCGATTCCAGGCCTGTACGTCGAGATGTTGAGGCCAGCGAGAGTGCACGTCAGGGGTTTAAACCTCGATGGCGAAACTGTTGACGTTGAAGCGGATGATCTTCTCGGTCGCCTTTTCCAGCATGAATTGGATCACTTAAATGGCGTCTTGATGTTCGATCGAATGTCGCCCGACCAACGCAAAGAAGCAATGGCTGCTTATCGGCGAATCCTGGAAGCGCCTAATTCGCAGGAGCCACAGCACATCGCTTTCAAGTGAAAGACTCCCTGTGATGGAAGTGGGTTCGTTGGCGCCAATGCCCACCGGTGCTGTGGGATCAGTTGTCTTTTTTGGGACGCCTGCGGTAGCTGCACGCGTGCTAAGCGGTTTGTTAGCGAGCGGTGTTGAGATTGAGCTGGTCGTTACAGGAGCAGATGTGCGTCGTGGGCGTGGCGCCCAGACAACCCCGAGTCCCGTTCGTGAAGTTGCGGATACTCATGGTGTACCTGTGGTGTTTGATCCCAACGACGTATTGAAACTGCCCGCATCTGGCTCGCGACTTGGGGTGGTGGTGGCGTACGGGCGAATTTTGCGGGCCCCGTTGTTGGAGTCATTACCAATGGTGAATGTGCATTTCTCACAACTTCCACGATGGCGGGGTGCTGCTCCGGTAGAGCGTGCGATCTTGAACGGTGACACAACCATTGGTGTTGACTTGATGAGAGTTGTTGCTGGTCTCGACGAGGGTGATGTGTTCGGCGAAGTCATTTTGCCGATCCGCGATGATCATGATGTTGAGGCATTACGAAATGATCTTGTTGACGCTGCCTTGCCCCTAGTCGTGTCGTCATTGAAATCTGGATTTGGAATTCCACGGCCGCAAGCCGGTGAACCGATTTATGCGCACAAAATTACAAAAGACGAGTTGCGGGTGAATTGGGAAGACAGTGCGCTGTCAATCAGTCGCTTGGTGCGTATCGGTGGAGGAGCCACACGTATCGACGGCGCCGACCTCAAATTGAGAAGTGTTCGGGTCGCAGATCAGAAGAGTCACGGTGAGCCAGGAACAATTCTTGACGACACAGCGCCTAGCGTTGCGACGGGCGACGGCGTATTGCAACTGCTTGAGGTGCAACCGGCGGGTAAGCGTGTGATGCCAGCCTCTGATTGGGCTCGTGGAGCACGGATCAAAGTTGGCTCTAAGTTTGAAAGAATTACTCATGGCTGAGAACAAAGTGCGAGCAAAAGTGCTCACCGTCAGTGACGGAGTGGTCGCCGGTACACGACAGGACACTTCAGGGGCTGAACTTGTAAGAGTGTTGACCGAGCACGGCTTTGATGTCGTTGATAAATCTGTCGTGGCAGACGGTGCAGAGTCTGTGCGCACTGCATTGCTCGAGCTCACGAAGAATTTCGCCGGACTCGTCGTGACTACTGGTGGTACGGGCTTCGCGCCCCGAGATCAGACACCTGAAGGCACGCTTGCGGTGATTGAACGCGAGGCACCCGGGATAGCGGAGGCGATGCGTGCTGTTAATCCACTCGGCAGGCTGTCGCGTGGTGTTGTTGGCGTTCACGGCCGCAGCATCATCGTGAACACACCAGGCTCACCAAAGGGCTGCGTTGAGCAGTTGGCCGCCGTTTTGGACGTTTTGCCCCACGCAATAGCGCTAGTGGCAGAAACTCCCACGGACCACTGAAGTCACATAAGTAGGCTTATCAACCGTGCTGAAGATTGTTCTCCCCAAAGGTTCGCTAGAAAAAGCGACTTTCGAATTGTTCGAAGCGGCTGATCTGGCGATTTCGCGGTCTTCAGCTGTTGACTACAAAGCATCCATCGATGACCCCCGTGTGGCGGAAGTTCGTATTCTGCGTCCGCAAGAAATACCTATGTACGTTGCTGAGGGACTCTTTGATATCGGGATCACGGGTCGCGACTGGATCGTGGAGACCAACTCAAACGTCGAGAGTCTTGGCGAACTCAAGTATTCAAAAGTGACCAGTAACCCAGTGAAAGTTGTGGTTGCTGTTGCGGGTGATTCTCCTGCTCAATCGGTCGCGGATCTTCCACAAGGTGTGCGTGTCACATCCGAATACCCTGAAATGACGCGGAGATTTTTTTCTGAGCGTGGGATCAACGCCGATGTGCGTCTGTCATACGGTGCGAGCGAGGCCAAGATTCCCGACATTGCCGACTGCGTGGTTGACATCACCGAAACGGGTCGCGCATTGCGTGCCGCGGGATTGCGTGTAATAGACACGATCCTTGTGTCG
>CAIYHK010000050.1 GCA_903925985.1 uncultured Actinomycetes bacterium | reverse complement strand
GATTTGTCACGAAGAATGCCTGCGTTTGCAACCATCACATCAATGCGCCCAAACGAGTCAAGAGCGGTCTGTGTGATCGAAGCGCCACCCTCTTGAGTGGCCACTGATGCAAAGTTGGCAACTGCATCGCCACCGAGAGCCTTGATTTCATTTACAACTTTGGAAGCTGCGGAGTTATCTGCCCCACTGCCATCGGGTGCACCACCAAGATCGTTCACAACAACCTTGGCGCCACGACGGGCGAACTCGAGTGCATGCGCGCGGCCTACACCATTTCCTGCACCAGTGATGGCGACAACTTTGCCGTCAAATGAGAGGGTCATTTCTTACTCCTTGTTTTCTTGGATCTTTACTTGGGCTCGCGCGGCAATCCGAGTGCACGCTCACCGATCAAGTTCTTCATTACTTCGGTTGTGCCACCAGCAATTGTGTTCGACCTTCCGCCCATGAATGATTGAGCGACTGGGTGGTAGAAATCTGCAACAGCATCCATACCCGTGAGGTCCATTCGCACTTCGCTAAGTGAACGCCCAAGCTGTGACCAAACCATCTTGATCAGCGACGATGCCGTGCCCGAAGATCCCTTGCCGAGCGCCTCGGCAAGTACTTGCTCACCCATAATGTTGAGGATGCGACCCTCGGAGTAGAGCTTCATGATTCGATCACGCATTACTGGTGAGGCGGTCTTGACAGCATCGCTTTTCACAAGGTCGTTGATTGCTCCAGTGAGTGCGCCCGCAAGAGTGATTACACCCGAACGCTCGTACTCGAGCGTGGTCATGGTTACACGCCAACCTTCATTCATCGGCCCCAACAACGCAGATTTAGGCACGCGCACATCTTCAAAGAACATTTCCGCGAATTCAGCATGACCATTGATCTGCTTGATTGGTCGCCGCGACACACCAGGCAAATCGAGCGGCACCAGCAGTGCAGAGATCCCCTTGTGCTTTGGTGCACTTTGATCGGTGCGCACAAGCAACATGCAATGCGTGGCGTGCATGCCGATCGAGGTCCAAACTTTTTGACCATTGATCACGAAGGTCTCGCCATCAAGATCTGCTCGGCATCGGAGACCGCCAAGATCTGATCCGTAATCTGGCTCAGAAAATCCCTGGCACCAGAGTTCCGTGGCCTCGATGATTCCCTTCAAATGCTTCTTCTGATCTTCATTTCCGACCGCAGCAATGGTGGGTCCCACATTCTTTACGCCATAGACAGCTGGCATCTGTGGCGTGTAGAAGCGGGAAAATTCAGCGTCGCACTCAAGTTGCTCTTCCAACGTGAGACCCTTGCCACCGATCTCAACTGGCCATGCCGGCGCGGTCCAACCGCGGGAAGCCACCGCGCATTGGAATGCCATCTTGGCTTCCCAGGCATCAAAGTTTTTGTACTTCTCACGAATGGGCGGGAGGATCTCCTCAAGCACCGCTCGCAGTTCAAGAGCTTTCGCACCGACTTCACTCATTGGCTACCCCCTCTGACGTATTCCTATTCTGCCTTGCCAATACCGCTGCGGACTAAATCAAATTGCTGAGAACACTCAGGGAGCGACTAGGAAAGAACCGTGGAACTCGCGGGGGCGACAGACGTTTGGGGTGACCCAAACCAGAGAGTGTCGGGTCCACTTGGGCATTCTCCGTTGCGCCGCCCAAATTCCATTCGCCGCACAATGGCACTTGAAGCCACTTGGCCCGAAGGCGAGGGTGGAGTTACCCATATAAACGGCCGAGCTCGTGACGTCTTCACCCCAGATTTCGCTGCGGGCGAAGAACTGCCATCAATACAGGTTGTGGATGAAGCGGAGATACGCACGGTGATTGGCCGCAACCGTGACATTCAGTCGATTTCTGCCACACCGGTGCGCTCTGGGATTGACAACTTGGTCGGTTGTCGTGGTGGTGGACACTTGCGACTAGCGATCCAAGACCACCTTCCTGAGGAACGCGCTTTCGGAACTGATCTGTACTTGCTATTGGACGACCTCGCGGGAACAACTCTCGTGGCACCATTTGCTTGGTCGCGATGGAACCCAGACTGGCTCAATTCTTCTGGAACGCCCACTGAAAACAAGAACACAGTCGCTGTCAACATCTCAAAGATGACCGAAGAGGAGCGTGCTACGCGGATGGCGCGAATGGAGAACATCTGCATTGGTTTTGCCGCCGGCTCGTCGTCACT
>CAIYHK010000049.1 GCA_903925985.1 uncultured Actinomycetes bacterium | reverse complement strand
GTTAATCACGAGGCGAGAGTGTGTCAGACGGATGTCTTACTGATTCGCTGTGCGACTGCAACTTCAGTTGGCGTAAGAAACCAGTTACCCAACTGTTGCATCGTGCCTGCCTGTTGTTCCAGTGCAACGGCAGCGACGTACTCTTCATGCGATTGGATGCTCGATACCGGTAGCTGCGCACTTCTACCGCGAATCGTTACCCCAAGCGGAGCAGCACCAAGAACCGCAATGTCTGCCGGTGAGTCAAACCATGAAGCTGGATCAACTGCTGGGTCAATTCGTGGCTCAGGTGTATCAGTGGGCTTGGCGATTCCTGAAGGTTGCTTGGAATCTTCACCGATCAACGAAGTGGAGGTAGCGATAGCCGCTACAGCTGCTAAAGCAGAACCGCCAATGATGAACTTGCGACGCGAAACTTCACTCATCTCAAACCTGCTTCAAGTGTTCAGCAAGACGCACGGCAAATGCAACAATGTTGATGGTTGGGTTTGCCCAACCCCCGGTTGAAAAGACCGATGAGCCACCCATATAAAGGTTGTCGATTCCATGTACGCGGCAATTTGGGTCAACCACGCCATACTCAGCAGTCTCAGACATGCGAGTGGTACCCATATGGTGATAGCCACCATAAATGGTGGTGAATTGGTTAAGCCCGTCGGGAGGCATCATGCAAACTCGGCCTAAATCTTGTTTGGCCAAAACCTGCCCAAAAAGACCAACAGTGCCGACCATGGAACTGAGATCACGGGGATCAAATCCCCAATTCAAGATGACTCGGCGTAAACCTTGCTCATCACGTTGATCAGAAAGCTGAAGATTTGATTCCGGATTAGGGAGTTGTTCACCGCGAAGATAGCAATAGATGATCTGATCTGAACCAGACACTTTCGTGTTTTTCATCAATGACCGAACACCTTTTGTAACTGGATCAGCAAGGATCGTGTCGGGCGCAAAAAAGCGTGTGTCATCCAAAGTGATTGACACATTGGCTGCCAAGCCGTGCTGCGCACGCGCATCAGCATTTGGAACCGCGACCCATTGGTAATTGCCAACATCAGAAGGCTGACCACCAACCAGCTTCTGCAGATACTCAACTTCTTGCTTCCCCGTGAGGATGTATGCGGAGTTGTAGTAGCAGAGATGCTCCATGAAGTACTGACCACTGTTCCCCGCGACTTCCATCAATTCGGTGTGAGAATCTGCAAAGTTCAACAGCAACTTTGCATTTTCAATTCCTCCGCAGGCGATCACATACTTGTCGGCAGACGCTGTGTAGGTATCTCCGTTGTAGTTCTTGAATTTTGCTGACGATACAAACTTGCTGGAAGATCCGAACTCAAGGTCAACCAGGTTGGCATTGAGCGCAATCGTCACATTTGGATCGGCGATCAATTGTTCGAGATACAGCTTCCTGAATTTGGCTTCACGCGGCCAACGAAATGCCAGCGAATCCATTCCACTGTCCGTATCGAGAATGGTTGGCAGATTGGCTGCGGCTTTTAGCCCGGCGAAATCCCATGCGTTGTCTGGTAGATCAGCAATTTGCCCAGCACGCTCAAAATGAGGCCAGATGTCTTCGTATGCAATCGGCCAACCCGGCACCACCAGATCATTGCGTGGCGCAAAATCAATTTCTTGAAGCGGATGGCAGTAGCCCGCCCAGTGGTTTGTGGACCCACCGAAGTAACGCATTCGTGCGGTTAACAGTTCGTAATATTTTTCACCAGTGAGTTCGCCTTGATAGGCGTCTTGACTCGCGGCATCGAAGCGTCGATCACCTGCTTCACACAGCAACACCTTCTGCCCAGCAGCACTCAGCTCAAGTGCAAGTGTGATCCCAGCAGCCCCCGCACCAATTATGCAGACGTCATAGTTAGAGGGGAATCCCTGTTGGTTGAGGTCGATCAATGGCACCTGAAGAGGGTAACAGTCACCGCCCTTGTGCATCTGATGTCGATACCTCCCAGCAGATCAAGTTCCGTCAGAAATGGTGACAATTAATTAGAATCGTCTGGTGCCACCAAATTCTGTACCGTCTGCGGATGGCCGCCACCTTCGTGTGGTTCGCGGCAAAGAAGCTGCAATTGATGCTTTACTTGCGCTTTACACCGAGGGTCGGCCGTACCCCACTTTCGCCGACATCGCCGATAGGGCTGGCATCTCAGAGCGCACACTTTTTCGCTACTTCGGCTCCTATGACGACTTCATAGCGGAATCAGCGCGGACACTCTTTCCAAAGATCCGTAAGTACTTCTCTACCGAACCAGTCGGTGATGATCTTCACACGAGACTCGTGGCTCTGGCTGAACTGCGTTGCAAATTCGTAAAGCAGTACGGTGCGATGATTCGCAGTGTTGATGTTCTTGCAGCCGAATGGAAGGCGGCAAAGTCGCTCAGCGATCAGCGAGAACAGTTGCTCGCTGATCAGCTGAGTTCATGGCTGGGGTCTGATCGTGAATCGATTTCGGACGACACTTTCGCGTTGTTGCAGAACCTATACGGATGGCGCAGTATCGATCGAATGTCTGGTGCCGTTGGTAAACGCGCACCAGATCTTCTGGCGGATGCAGCAATGGCGATTATCAAAGCCAGCGTGTTGCATTAGTCGTTTGTGACGATGACCTTGCCGATGGCGCGGCGATCTGCCACGAAACGCAACGCCTCTGCCGCTTGAGCAAGTGGAAAAGTGGCTCCGATCAGCGGTTTGAAACCATCATCGAGCATCTGCATGAGTTCGCGCATATCGCGTTTGTAAAGTTCGGGTTCGTTCTGAGGAAACGTACGCACTTCGAACCCCATTATGTGAACTCCCTTCAGGAGCACAAGATTTAGTGGAATTCTTGGAATATCTCCTGCGGCAAATCCCACCACAACAAAACGGCTTTTCCATTTACATGCCCGTAGAGCGTCCTCTGAGTAACGACCCCCTACGGGGTCGATCACGATGGCGGCACCACCACCGGTGATTTCCTTGATCCGCTCTTTTAAATTTTCGGTTTCGTAATTGATTGTGGCATCAGCACCGCGATCACGACACGCCTTGAGCTTGTCATCATCCGATGCACAGGCAATTACTTTGCAACCGAGCACTTTGGCGAGATCAATTGCCGCACTTCCAACGCCACCAGCAGCTCCCAGAACT
>CAIYHK010000048.1 GCA_903925985.1 uncultured Actinomycetes bacterium | reverse complement strand
GGGAAATCTTGATGAGTTTGTTCAAGGCTTGTCGTTGTTACTCAAGATTGTGGTTGCAGTTGCGCTGCTAGGAACCGTGGGTTCTTATGTACTTGGCCCTTGGGCGTTAGACATCATGTACGACGGCGGACTCGATAGAAGCACATTGACTCTTCTCGCGCTCGCAAGCGGCATGTACATGTTGTGTATAGCTATTGCACAGGCTGTCATTGCACTTCGCGGCCACAGATGGGTAGCCATTGGCTGGGTCAGCGCAGTCGCTACATTTCTGTTGCTCACTGCAGTCTCTAGCAACGATCTCTTCTTGCGAGTTGAAATTGGGCTCGTCGGTGGCTCAACTGCGGCACTCATCGTTTTCTCGCTGGCGCTGAAATCGCGAATTGCGGCAGGCATTACACCTAATGCCGATTCGATGGTTGACGGCGTCTTAGATACGCAGTTCGAGTAAGAACTACTTCAGGCGCGCAGTTTCAATCTTCAAGTCGTTCTGCACCATCATGCTGACGAGAGACTTGAAGTCAACTTCTGGCACCCAACCAAGCTTTTCGCGAGCCTTCGACGGATCTCCGATAAGAAGATCTACTTCCGCCGGACGGAAGAAGCGTGGGTCTTGACGCACGTAGTTGTGCCAGTCATCTAGTCCAACTTCTTCAAATGCCAGGGTGAGGAACTCTTCAATGGAGTGCGTTTCGCCAGTAGCTACTACGTAATCATCTGGTTCATCTTGCTGCAGCATCATCCACATTGCGCGAACATAGTCACCCGCGTAGCCCCAGTCACGCTTGGCGTCCAAGTTGCCCATGACCAATTCTTTTTCAACACCCAATTTGATGCGTGCGGCGGTGTTGGAAATTTTGCGAGTTACAAATTCCAATCCACGGCGAGGACCTTCGTGGTTGAACAGGATTCCTGAGCACGCGTAGATGCCATAGCTCTCGCGGTAATTCACGGTGATGTCGTGGCCGAACACCTTGGCGCAACCGTACGGTGACCGTGGGTGGAATGGCGTGAGTTCAGTTTGTGGAACTTCGCGAACTTTTCCAAACATCTCCGATGACGACGCTTGATAGAAACGAATGGGATTGTTCTGTGTGCCGCCCACCATGCGGATTGCCTCGAGCATGCGAAGCACGCCAAGGCCCGTGATGTTGGTGGTGAGTTCAGCTTGACCGAACGAGATAGCAACGAATGAAATAGCTCCCAGGTGGTAGACCTCGTTTGGTTGCACATATTCGAGCGCCGACACCAAACTGGTGAGATCTGCCAGGTCGCCGGGCACAAGTTCTACGTAGGGAAACTCGTCACGAATCTGCAATGCCCGGGGGTTGTTCTGCCCCTTGAGCATGCCGAAAACCTCGTAGCCCTTGGAGTGGAGGAATTCAGCCAGATGTTGACCGTCTTGACCTGTAATTCCGGTGATGAAAGCGCGGGGCATTGAGATGACCTCATGGTTCGGTGATGGGACTCAAAGACGGTACCACCGACGCCCTCTCACTGAGGTGAATCCGATTGGTACTTGCCCCCTACGCTTACACCATGATTTTGGTTCTGGCAGGCGGTGTAGGGGCTGCCCGCTTTTTATCGGGACTTGTTCGGGTTGTCGATCCAAGCAACATCGTGACCATTGTCAACACAGGCGACGACACCGAACTTCACGGTCTCTCTATCTCACCCGACATCGACACGGTGACCTACACACTGGCCCAGGCAATTGACCCAGACCGTGGTTGGGGTCTTCGCGATGAAACGTGGCGCGCAATGGCCGCTCTAGAAAAATTCGAAGGTGTCCGACCCGAGCACTCGCGGGCCGCTCCCCGTTGGTTCAATCTTGGCGACACAGACCTTGCCACCCACTTCTACAGAACTGCCCGCCTACAAGAAGGAGCCACTCTTCGTGATGTCACAGACGAGGTTCGCCGAGCATTTGGCGTGGACGTGTCAATTCTGCCCATGACAAATGACTCTGTACGAACCACGGTTCATCTCAATAATGCAAGTGTGAGCTTTCAGGAATACTTCGTGAAGCTGCAACATTCAGTACCAGTAACCGGAGTTGATTTTGTCGGCGCGAATAACGCCAACTTCATCGACGAAACACTCATCACTTCTGCAGACACCATCGTGATTGCACCATCAAATCCCATTGTGTCGCTCG
>CAIYHK010000047.1 GCA_903925985.1 uncultured Actinomycetes bacterium | reverse complement strand
ATCTGCCCGAGATCCAGGACATCGCAGATCATGTAGGTGATTCACTGGCGCTTTCACGTGTTGCAGCGAAGGCAAAACAGTCAACGATCATTTTTTGTGGCGTTCACTTCATGGCCGAGACTGCCAAGATTCTCGCTTACGACAAGCGGGTACTGATTCCAGATGCAAATGCAGGGTGCTCGCTAGCTGACACCATTACGGCTGCTCAACTACGGGCTTGGAAAGCAGAGCACCCCGGCGCGGTGGTCGTGAGTTACGTGAACACCACAGCCGCGGTCAAAGCTGAAACGGATATCTGTTGCACCTCATCAAACGCTGTTGATGTGGTTGCATCAATTCCCGAAGATCGTGAAGTTCTCTTCTGCCCGGACCAGTTTCTCGGCGCCCATGTGCAACGCATCACGGGTCGCAAAAACATGCACATTTGGATGGGTGAGTGCCATGTGCACGCAGGCATCAACGGCGCTGAACTAAAGGCAATGGTGCAAGCAGAACCCGAAGCGGAGCTCTTCGTACATCCTGAGTGTGGCTGCGCTACGAGTGCGATGTATCTCGCAGGTGCTGGCGTTGTTCCCCCAGAGCGCACCAAGATTCTTTCCACTGGTGCGATGGTTGAAGCGGCACGGAACACCACTGCGAGCAAAGTTCTAGTTGCAACCGAGACCGGGATGATTTACCAACTCGAGAAGGCAAATCCTCGCGTTGAATTTCTGGCAGTGAATCGAGCCGCGGTCTGCAAGTACATGAAGATGATCACGCCGGGAAAACTTCTCCGTTCGCTGAAGCTGGGTGTGGATGAAGTGAATGTGCCAAAAGAAACCGCAGACGCCGCGCGGTTATCGGTGGAGAGAATGATCGCTCTGGGGCAACCCTCGCCAACTGGCGAATAGCTGATGCTTCCCCAGCGAATCGCCCTTCCGCACTCTTCATGGACACGTGAAGTTGATGTGGTGGTGCTGGGGTCAGGTGCTGCAGGTTTGTCCGCTGCACTTGCTGCACGGCCGGTACGAGACGTTCTGATAATCACCAAAGACACCCTCGATGCAGGAAGCACCGCGTGGGCACAAGGTGGGTTGGCAGCAGTCCTAGACCCACGCGACAGCATTGAAGAGCACGTGCAGGACACGCTGGCGGCGGGTGCAGGACTGTGCGACGAGGCAAATGTGCGCATGTTGGTTGCTGAAGCGCCGACTGCGATTCGATATTTGCAGAGGCTCGGTGCGGCATTTGATCGCAGCGAAAACGAACTAGCACTCACTCGTGAAGGTGGACATTCGCAGCGCCGCATAGTGCACGCCGGCGGCGACCGGTCAGGGGCAGAAGTGCAACGCACCCTTGATGAGAGTGTTCGTGCTGCTGGTGTTGATGTACTTGAGCACGCTGTCGCAGTCGATCTTGTGATTGGTGTGGATGCCAGTGGCAATTCGGCAGTCATGGGTGTTGATGTAGT
The DNA here is from genome assembly GCA_903925985.1 of uncultured Actinomycetes bacterium. GTDB lineage: Bacteria > Actinomycetota > Acidimicrobiia > Acidimicrobiales > Ilumatobacteraceae > CAIYHK01. The sequence goes on along the minus strand of CAIYHK010000047.1, from coordinate 3,497 downwards.
CATCTGCGACGAACGGGGAGCCGTCGTCTCCGTGGGGCGAGTATTCGCGCCTGCGGTGATTATTGCCACGGGTGGATTCGGACAAGTTTTTGCCAGCACATCTAACCCTCCCGCCGTAACTGGTGATGGTTTGGCAATGGCATTAAGGGCAGGAGCGGTTGCGCGTGATCTTGAGTTCGTCCAATTCCATCCGACGGTGCTGTGGGCAGGAGTTGAAGCAAAGGGTCAACTCGCATTGATTTCAGAAGCAGTGCGTGGTGAAGGTGCGTTGCTTTACGACGCCGCGGGTGAACGCGTGATGCAAGGTGTGCATCCAATGGAGGACCTTGCACCCCGCGATGTTGTGGCGGCTGCAATCAGTTCTCGCATCGCTGCATCACCAAATGGTGTGGGTACGCATGTGTATCTAGACGCTCGAATGATCAATAACTTTGCAGAGCGATTCCCAGCCATTTTCGAATCGTGCATGAATAACGGCATTGATCCCCGTAACGAGATGATCCCCGTTGCGCCAGCAGCCCATTATGTATGTGGCGGTATTGCGGCAGATCTTGATGGACGCACAAATATTCAAGGCTTGTTCGCTGTGGGTGAAGTTGCCTGTACTGGAGTGCACGGTGCGAACCGTTTGGCATCAAACAGTCTCACCGAAGGTGTCGTAGCAGGAACTCGAGTTGGGCGAACACTTGCTTGGGACTTGCCAAAAACTGATCACTTGTCACCCGTGTCATTTCCACAGGGCTACGTTTTTGGGATTGATGCCGATGCGCGAACAGAAACCCGTGCAGTTATGTCGCGTGATCTTGGGGTGATGCGAGACCCGGCCAAGATGAAATCCGCCATCGTGGAACTCGAGTTGCTTGCTGTTCCTGGTACTGAGCCGCTCTCGCGACAGACCATTGAGGCGGCGAATCTGCTGACAATTGCCACTGCTGTGGCAAAAGCTGCAACGCAGCGCACTGAGAGCCGTGGTTGCCACCGCCGAACTGACTATGCGGGGCCCGTGCCCGTATGGGAGCGGCATATCGATGTGCGTCTTCATGACGGCGGGATAAGAATTGACGATCATGCCTGAGTTCAGTGAGTTGTCACCCAACACCCGAGGGCTTCTCGAAGTGGCCGGACTCTCGCCGCACTCGGTACGTGAGATCATTGTCAACGCACTGCTTGAAGATCTTGTAGATGGTGACGACATCACTACAAATTCCACAGTGCCTGCGGAGCAGCGAAGCGAGGGCGTATTTGCATCGCGTGCTGAAGGTTGCATTGCTGGAGTACCACTTGCAATCGCTGTACTTGACGTAATTGGTGGCGAGATACGCACAGAGATACTTCGCGGTGATGGTGCGCGTGTGAAGAAAGGCGATCACATTCTGTGGGTGGCTGCACCAACACGCAGATTGTTGACTGCGGAGCGCACCGCGTTGAACCTCTTGTGTCACCTATCGGGTGTGGCAACGCACACAGCTAGGTGGGCCGATGCTTTGCAAGGCACAACAGCCAAAGTGCGTGATACTCGCAAGACCACTCCTGGATTGCGAGCGCTCGAGAAGTACGCCGTGCGTTGCGGCGGTGGATTGAACCACCGGATGTCGCTCTCTGATGCCGCACTCGTGAAGGACAACCACATCGTCGCCGCGGGTGGGGTTGCGGAGGCGTTTGCAAAGATTCGATCTGCGGCCTCGCACATTCCAATTGAGATTGAAGTGGACACTATTGAACAACTTGAGACGGCACTAGCGGCCGGTGCTGATGTTGTCCTGCTTGACAACATGCCCCCCGATGTTTTGCGTCAGGCTGTTGCAGTTTCGCGCGACCACACTAAGAAAACTGGCAAAGCCGTGATTCTTGAAGCAAGTGGCGGACTCACACTTGCCAACGCCAACGAAGTCGCCGCTACGGGTATTGACTTCATCTCAGTTGGTGCGCTCACGCACTCATCGCCGGTACTTGATATCGGGCTTGATCTGACAACTGTTGTCAGCTGAGCTTTTGCTCCAACCATTCAGCTTCTTCAGCTCCCATGGAAGTTGAGGGCGAACCATTCACCATTGGCCAGATTTCCTCGGAGATCAACCGATAGTTGCCGGTTGCGCCAAGCTCACCAAGTAGTGCATAGAGGCCGAGGTTGATTCGCTGAATAAATACAAATGCACGAGGCACGGATGCGTATTGAGCGATCGGACTGCTGCGGTCAAAGGTATGTCGCACAATTGATGTGGCGTAATCCGAATCCCACGTGGTGATCTTTGATTCGCGTACGGGAGAGTAAAAGTGCGAGAAGTATTCGCCCGCTTCATCGGTTGTAATCGGCGCATCTTTCTGCAAGAGACCAGCGTTCTCCACGATCATCCGGAATTTGGCATCATCATGTTGAATGGCGGCAGCTTCGACCATGTCTTGAAAGGTTTGCATTTCATCGTCAGTGAAGTGCTTAATCAAGCCGAAATCGAGAAATGAAACTTTTCCGTTGCCGTGGAAGATGTAATTGCCGGGATGCGGATCGCCATTGAACATGTGGAATCGGTACAGGCTTCGAAATACGAACCTAAAGAGTGTCTCGCCTGCTTTATCACGCTCTTCTTGGCTCCAAGTAAGAAGTTCTTGCCAAGTGTGACCCACCACGAGATCAGTTGTCAGTACCCGTGAAGTTGAAAGGTGATCAACAACCTCCGGAACGTTGATGTATGGATGGCCACGATAGAAATCTGCGAACAAGCGCTGGTTCTTGGCTTCTCGTGTGTAGTCCAACTCTTCGATTAGTCGCTCACGAATCTCGGCAACCATCTCATCAGGGTCCAAACCTTTGAATCCGAGCGACAAGAGGGTGCCAAGAAGATCCGCGTTGCGAAGGTCAGCCTCAATTGCCTGATCAACACCGGGGTACTGGATCTTCACAGCAACCGCACGCTCAGTATTAGTAGTTGGGTCAAGAATTAATGCGCGGTGAACCTGCCCGATTGACGCCGCTGCGATTGGCGTTGGATCCCACTCGAGGAAGAGTTCAGATACATCACGACCAAACTCTTCACGAATAACTGATTCAGCGAGCTCGCGGCTCATTGGTGGAGCACTTGCTTGCAGTTGCTGAAGTGTTAGCCGCAAAGCATCAGGAAGGCCATTATCGAGATAACTCGCCATCTGGCCGAGTTTCATCATTGCGCCTTTCATGTGGCCGAGACGCTCAGTTATTTGTTCCGCCGTTCGCATTTCGCGTTCGGCGGTCAACTGTTCTTTGCGTTCAGCCGAGGCGAACATCTTGCGAGCAGCAGTCGTGGCATATCCGCCACCGATACGAGCACCAAGACCGGCCACTGCAAGTGTGCGGCGCACTCGACTGCGTCGAAATAGTTTTTCGGTCATCGCTACACCCTCGCCAGTGCGGACTGACAGGCCTGCACAAGGGCGGGCACGAAGGAGTGTTGATGCTCTACTACGGCATCGTGATTTCCGTCTGAGCGAAAAGCCTCGGCTTGTGGCAACGCTTCAAACAGTTT
>CAIYHK010000046.1 GCA_903925985.1 uncultured Actinomycetes bacterium | reverse complement strand
TTGAACTATTGGTCAAGGTGGACAAGGACTGGCAACGTGATGCTGGTCGAGTCGAAAGACTCGGAGACTGAATAAGTTGATAAGGCTTAACTAGCCGATATGGAGCGGAGAAAGTTTTCCGCATCATCGCGATTGCGGGTGCGCCCCATTGGGGGAAGTCCATTAACAATTGACCAGGCGTAATTCGCTTTTGTTAGGCGCGGATCGAATACGGCTACGACACCACGGTCATTACGTGTGCGAATTAGGCGACCAATTGCCTGGGCGAGATATGTGGTCGCGATCGGGACATAAACAAGCTTGAATCCATCAGCACCATGCGCATCACTTCGGGCGCTAAGCAATGGGTCCTTTGGGCTCGGGAAGGGAATGCGGTCAATTGTGACCAGCGACAAAGTGCGCCCAGGGATGTCGATGCCTTGAAAGAAGCCTGAAGTTGCAAAAAGGCATGTTTCTTCGGATTTTTCAAATTCAGCTACCAACGCCATTTTGGACATGTCCCGCTGGCTCAGGATCTTGAATGGAAGACGTTGACGCAGTTCTGTCACTGCATGATCAAGGCGCGCATAACTGGTGAACAATGCCAAGGTGCGACCACCGGCAGCCAAGATCAGCTGTTCGAGTTCGTTAACGACATGATCTGCGTGAGCTGGATCATTTGGGTTCGGAAGGTGCGCCGCACAGTACATGAGAGCATTGTTTTCGTAATCAAAAGGGCTCTCCACGGCGAGCATTTGTGTTTTGTCCTCGGGTAGCCCAAGGGTGGTGGGAAGAGTCGCAGGAATAGTTGCACTAGTGAGGATGGCGCTGCGCGCCGACCAAAGCGATTCATTTAGAACGCCGCTTACATCCAATGGTGAGATGACGAGGACGGGCCAATCTGGTTTGCCTTCTACGAATGCGACCGAGCCAGTGAATCCAGCGAGCGCAACATCGATATCAGTCGCTAAGTGGCCGGCCATGGTTTGAGCACGCAGCTTGCGTTGCACCACGTCGGTGTTCTCTGACTCAATTTTCTTGAGTTCAGTAATTACATCGTTAACCACGATGCGCAATTCGCTGAGGGATTCAGCGATCGTGTTCGGAAGTGGATGGCTTAAACGTTGTGAGAGTAGGGGCGTTAGCACCAATTTGAGAGATGACGCGATGTTGGCCAACTTCAGGTCATTTGGGCTCTCCATAAACAAACGCCGTAGCGATCCCGCAAACTGGTTAATGCGTCCGGGCCCGATGTTGACACTCACAGTGTCGCTAATAGTTCCTTCAAGCGTGTGCGCCTCATCGAATATGACAAGTTCGTGCTCAGGCAGAATCTTGCCTTCTGTAGCTACATCAAGACCGTAAAGGTGGGTGTTAACCACAACGATGTCCGCGGCTTCGGCACGAGCACGTGCAAACTCGGCAAAACAACGACCTCCCGATGCGCATTTAGACGCCCCGGGGCATTCATCAGCACCCACTGATACAGCGGCCTTGGCAGCATCACTAATTGGAAAATCAATTAGTGCCAGGTCACCAATTTCGTCCGATTGCGACCATTTACGAATCTTTTCAATTTC
>CAIYHK010000045.1 GCA_903925985.1 uncultured Actinomycetes bacterium | reverse complement strand
TGTAGTTGATGTCGATCTCATCACGCGCATGGTCTCCACCCAGAGTGAATGGATCGGCGTAGTCATGCGCCTTATTGATCGCTGCATTGTTGACGAATACATCCACTGCGCCGAAAAGCCTCGTGACTTCAGCAAACAAATGATCTTGATCTGCACTCACTGAAACATCGCATTTAATTGCGGTTAACCCAGGCATCTCTTGACACACCGAATCAAGGGTCTCCTGATTGCGACCACAGATAATCGTCTTCCAGCCTCTTGCATGGAATGAACGGGCCATCTCAAGACCAATGCCCGCATTGCCACCGGTAATCAATACCGTGTTACCCGAGTAATTCATGTTCCCTCCTTCGTGGGGGCAATAACTCAGCGCACTCCCATTGAGCGAAGCGCTGCCACAACTCCCCCATCCACGAGGAGATCGATGCCAGTGACAAAAGATGTAGCAGGGTCTGCAAGCCAAGCAACCGCATTAGCGATGTCATCGGGAGTGCCTATCCGCTTTGTTGCTGAAGCTTCAATCATCTGACGCATCGCATCGCCCGAAGCACCCCCCAACTCCTGCTGTCCCATCGGAGTCGAGATGATTCCAGGACTGATCGAAGCGATGCGCGCACCTTTTGCACCCCACTGCATCGCCGCAACCTGTACACGTACTTGGTTTGCACGTTTGGCAATGCTGTAAGCCGATCCTGAGTCCATGGTGTCTGGATTCAAGATCTCCAGATTTGCCAGCTCGGCTGTCGGTGTCGTTGCCAGCAGATGCTCGATGTCTGTGGCCATGGGCATCAAGATGCCGGCCATTGATGCAATGCAAATAAGCACCGCGCCAGTGCCAACCGCTTCAACAAATTCGTCGATTACATACGCAGTGCCCATCACATCCACATCAACAATTTGTTTGGGAGTGGCCTGCACGGGCGAAACGCCAGCAGTGTGCACTATGACCTTGATCTCACCTTTGGATGCCGCTACTGAAACCAGATTGCGCACTGACTCCTGACTTGAGACATCAGATTCAACAGTGGTGATGTCGTGGCCCTCGTTGTGCAACATCTCGCCAACTTGGGACAACATCTTTGTGTTGTAGTCCGCTAGAACAACACTGCGGCCCACACCAAGACGACGCGCGACAGCAATACCCATACCACCGCATCCGGTGACATCGAGAACCTCTTTGGCGGTCATGTCCCCTCAGCCGTTGCCTAGGGCAACTATCAAGGAGCCGGCCAGGCGACGATCTTGGTCTCGAGGTATTGGTTGAAACCCTCGATGCCGTTCTGGCGCCCAATACCGCTGTCCTTGTAGCCGCCGTAAGGCATATCGGCGCCGTACCAGCCACCACCGTTGACCGAGAACGAACCGGTACGAATACGACGAGCAATGCGCACGCCGCGCTCATGATCGGTGGTGTAAACGCCGCCAGAGAGTCCGTAGATCGAATCGTTAGCGATTTGAATCGCGTGTTCCTCGTTGTCGTATGGAATCACGGCCAGTACTGGACCGAAGATCTCTTCGCGTGCGATCGTCATTGAGTTGTCAACATCGCCAAACAGTGTTGGCTCAACGAACCAGCCCTTTGGATGCTTTTCAGGGCGACCGCCACCGACGATGAGTCGAGCGCCTTCGGCCTTGCCCTTTTCGATGTAGCCAAGAATCCGCTCGCGCTGCAGCTTGCTCACCTGTGGTCCCATCATGACGCCCATTTCCTGAGGATCACCGTATGGGAAGTTCTGGAATGCAGCCTCAAGGATCTCAAGCGACCTCTTGTAGAACTGGCGCGGAACGAGTGCACGGGTCTGCATTGCGCAGCCCTGACCACCGTGAACGCAGGCACCGAAAGCAAGCATCGGTATCAATGCTTCGATGTCCACGTCGTCCATCACCATCGCAGCGGACTTGCCACCGAGTTCAAGGAAGACGCGCTTCAAGGTTGGAGCACCGAGTTCCATGATTCGCTTACCAACTCGCGTGGAGCCGGTGAATGAAATCTGATCAACCTTCGGGGAAAGAGTGAGCTCCTCACCCACCATGTGATCAGCAGAGGTGACAACGTTAAACACGCCTGCTGGCATGTCGGTCTTTTCTGCAACGATACGACCGAGGCGAGTTGCGTTCCATGGGGTGTCTGGCGCTGGCTTCAAGATGGTTGTGTAGCCCGTGGCGAGCACTTGAGCAACCTTGTTGATGGTCACTTCGAATGGGTAGTTCCACGGCACAATCGAGCCGACCACTCCCATTGGCTCTTTCCAGATGAAACGCTGGCTCTTACCCATTGCACTTTCGTGCACTCCCATGTCCCGATCCCATTCGAACTGATCAATCATGCGGATTGGGTAGAGAAGGCCGTCTTCAAGTGGCCAGTCGAGCTGGGCCATGTAGGTAACGGTTCGCGGGCAACCAACCTCATTGATGAGCTCTTCACGAAGCTCTTCTCGTTCCTCAACAAGAGCGTCGTGCATCTGGCGGAGTACGCGCTTGCG
>CAIYHK010000044.1 GCA_903925985.1 uncultured Actinomycetes bacterium | reverse complement strand
GTGTGGCATGCCGACTTTGACATCAAGAATGTTCCTGCCGCCGTTTATTACGAGATCCGTAACATCACACTTGCCAGCCTGCTGACCGTCCCCAACTATCGCTGGTGGCATTTCTTGAAGAGATTTCTTGGTTATGCATTCTTGAATCTGTATTCAATGCGCTATCTGAGCACTGAATACTTGTTACGCGGCACTGACGACTTCTTCAAAGGACCAGACGCTTGGATGCAGCTCAATCATGAGGCTTTGCATCAAGATCTCTACAGTCGCAATGAGGAGAAGTCCACCGAATTGTCGGCTGACCTAGCTGCGGTAGAGATGGATTCGGCATCGACCCAGGCAACTTCAATGCGTGACTTTGTGATCTCGCTGTTGACATTTGGCGGCAATTTGATTCCCGCCAGGATGCGACTCAAATCGCCCACTGCGGTTCCTGTACAAAAGCGCGCGATTGGCGCTTCAATCCGCCATGATTTTGTGGTTCATCGGCACCCACGGCTGAATGTGGGATTCATTTCTAAGCGTGATCAAAAGCGGTTTTGGATCTTGTTGCTAAAGGTTGGCTTAGCGGCGATCAAGATCCCATTCCTCTATGGCCTGACCGCCAAGCGCTACCGCGCGGCTTATCCACGTATGACCAGCGATGCCGCTTGGGAGCGGTCGTTCACAAAGAGTTAATGCGCACCGCGACTTGTTCGCCTGAGAACGTGTAGGCGATGTATTCCCATTCAAGGTGGTTAGCCGCTGCCCATTCAGTGAAGGCTTTGTGCTCATGGTGCTGCCAGCCGGGGTAGTTGAAGTACTCATCAAACAACAAGATTGCGCCGGGCAGAATTCGGCTCTTGCAGGTATCGAGCACATACTTGGTTGAAGAGTAAAGGTCAGCATCAAGGTGCAAGAACGCAATTGGTTCAGAATGCTTGGCAAGGAAAGGCTCAAGGGTTTCTTGGAACAAGCCGATTTCGAGTTCGGCACCCTCGACGTGGGGAATTGATTCCTGGGCGAAGGTCCCGCGATCAAAACCAACCCGCCAAGCATCTGGGAGCCCTTGGAATGTGTCAAAGCCAAATACTTTGCCCTTTGGTGATGACTCGCAGATAGTGCGTAAAGACTTACCCCCGGCGACTCCGAATTCGAGATGCAGGCCAGATGGGGCCTGTGCCACTACGAATCGGATTGTGTCAAAGCGATCCGCGAGTGCTCGTGCTCCGGCAAGGTTGGCGGTCATGAATTCGGCCGACTCTTGTGCTGCTGCAACGTCTGCAGCGAACCGCATGTTGCGCCGCATTCGGTTTTCCAGCCCGGACATCTGCCGTGAGACCGCATTCACTTTGTCATCAAGAGCACTCAACGTTTGCTCAATCTGATCAAGTCGTGCTGCAGTGTTGCGCTGTGCATTGAGCATCATTTCTAGGCGTTGACGGCTGGAAAATTTACGCAACATATGTGACCTCTTGTATTGGGACGCTCTTCAAATTGTAGTGATCCAATGTCATGTGTTTTGGGACTACGAGTTGAGTATTGTCCAAACTCGGTTGTCAACAACGCCATCAACTATCAGCTTGCGCTTTGCCTCAAATGCTTTGACTGCAGCAACAGTTTGGGGGCCAAATTTGCAGTCAACGGTCAGATTCGGGGCAACCCGTTGTTTGAGTTCGAGCTGCAGTCCACAGACGTTGAGCCAGTTGTTTGCTGGTCGGTTGATGTACATCGGTAAACCAGGAGCGAAATTTGTCGTAGCTGGTGAAAGTGGAATCTTGTTGTCTTGGCGCAGGATATCCAACTGGTTACGAATGAACTGAGTGAACTTTGTGCGCCCGGTTGATTTGAGGTGCACACCATCATCGTCAAACCACCGCGAATGTACGGTTCCACTGCTGCGCGCATTCCAGTCGAAGATAACCACGCGTGGATTACCAGCGGCACGTTCCTGAAGCATTGCATTCATCTCGGCATATTTTTCAGCACCACGAGTTGACATGTTCACAAAGATGATTCTTCGAACCCCTTTTTCAGTTAGAAGACCAATTACCTGATCCACCTCCGCGCCGTAAGTTGTAGAACTGTCGTTATACCCAAGGGCCACCACGGCAGCTGCTGGAGCAGGTTCGTCTGCTATCACCTCAAGACCGTCACGCTGGTCGGGATAGAACCATGGTTGGCAACTTCCGATCATGCATCGGTAAGTGAGCGCTTGGAAGTTTGAATCAGGATATGCGGACTCCACGATGGTCTGAAATTCTTCACCCAGGTATGTGCTCGACAATACGGAGTCTCCAACAAATAGAACTTCACCCACTTCTGGATCGGTGTAATCCTTGGGCAAGACCGCGGTAACTCCGAACCAGGGTGCGTAAAGATCTAGATCGCCTCGGAATTGCCACGCACTTCGCGTGATCACACCTTCGGTACCGGTGATCGTTACGTCAATTGTGTAACCGCCAATGTTGCTCAGAGCATCAGGAGGGGACTCATGGCGGGTATTGATTGATGTGATAGTTCCAACCGATGGGTAGAGGTCCTGGAGTTCGTCTTGGGTGAATGTTCGAGCCCAGACGTAATACGGATTCTCTTCAATGTTGTCACCAGGATCGTCACGAGTACCGAAGGTCGGACCCGTAGTTCGACCACCATTTGATGATGTGAATTCGGTGCGCATAATTCCACCGGCAGGGTTTCGAACCACCACAGCACCTACGAGATTGCCCTTAATGGTTGTCGATCCTGTATCGCGGACTGCTTGGGTGCTTTCGGGGTATTCAAGCGTGATCGAATACGGGTCACTGGTACTCGACCGTCGCGCGGCACCCATGTACACCTGGCAGTTCTGGGTGTCACAGGTCTTGGCATATGAATACCGATTGTCAGCGATTGCGTAGCTGCGTGCCGCTACGGATTGGGCACGTAAGGCGTGCATTCCCTTACCGTCTCCGAGCCCTCCCCAGTAGGCAGGGGACTCGCGCGGCACGACACCCTGCACGTAAAGGTCGATTGGCAGGGTATTCACTGTGCGATTTTCGCCAGTCGTTCCGTTTGCAGCTTCGATCATGCCTCGGTAATAGACAACCTGACCGGCGCCACCGTTATCGCGCGGGTCGCATACACCGATGAGGTCGCGCGGCACACTGGCATTTGGATCTGTCCATTTAGGGGTTGTGATACTGACCTTTGGATATTTGCCATTGACCAGACCACCTGGTGCAAAATTGGCTGCCAACAGTTGGAAGTCAGTGTCTCCAGCAAGGTTCGTGTAACTGGTGGTGCATTTTTTAACCTTGGAACCCCAGATTTCCCAGACGTTCGTCTGTCCTGTTTTTTCGCGCACAATGATTGTGCTCCAGGTCTGTGGGTTGTTGAGTCCGGCCACACTCAGTGTGCCAGTGTCGGAGACCACTGCTGTTTGCAATCGATCTTTGTCGGAAGCGTCGTAATCTTCAAACAACCGCACCGACATCAGACCCCACGGCAAAACAGAATCATCTGACGGTGACAGCCGACTAAGGGTGTTTACTCCATTGCGGTAATAGAAATTGAGAATCTGACGCCAGGTCTTACCCTGGTATAGAGCCCAACCAAGCGAGCCATACTGGCTCATGCCACGACCATGGCCGTTACCACGCCCGTCAATTATGAAACCTGCTGGAGCTACTCCGTCGGCGTTCGCGGGCGTTGAGGACGGCACGACGATCGCAGTTGTAAGAACTGCGATCAAAGCGACGATGCGACTCACAATGAGCAGCCGCACGCGCATCGGCGAGGGTGCAATGAACATGGGCAAATAGAGCCTAGAACGACTCATTCCTTGGTTTTCGGCAGCTGCCGGGAAAACTTAAGCAATTGCTCGAATCAGTCAAAGATCTCTGGATCTGTGGCGCAAATCTCTTGCCACAGTGGCTGAAAACTGAACCAACCCGCAAGCGAATATCCAATGTTTTGACGCGTGTACTCGGCATATTCGCGTCTGATCAACTTCGGTGTTCCAGCAGCTTCGGCCATTAACTGTGCTTGGCAGCTTCGCTCCATCGTGATGAACCAGAACGCCGCCTCATCCACTGATTCACCAACAGTGAATAAGCCATGGTTTTGGTGGATGGC
>CAIYHK010000043.1 GCA_903925985.1 uncultured Actinomycetes bacterium | reverse complement strand
GGATGGTGGTGGCTCATGGCCAATGGAGAACCAATCAACTTCCGCCGCCTAATCGGAGTTGGAGTTGCTGGAGTGGTTGCACTCTCCGGTTTGGCGTTATTCGATTTGTCAAGACCGAAGGAATCACAAACCCATCTTGGGCGGTTTGTGCGCAAGCTGTTTGACGGCGAGGCCGGCACGATCATCGAACGCAAAGTGTCAGCCAATATACATATGCTCACCTCAAGTGTCTGGACTTGGTTAGTTCCAATCGTTGCAGTGTTTTTTATCGTTTTGATGTTCCGAAGTAAAGGTGCGTTGATGCGTGTTCGATCGGAGATACTTGGCTTGGACGCTCTCATTGTGTCGGCAACCGTTCTTGGTGTGCTTGGATTTGCAGTGAACGACTCGGGCGTTGTGATTCCATCGATGATGTTTGGGGTTATGGTTCCGCTGACACTGTCGGCTCTTGCTTATGTTGAAAATAAGGAGGCCAAATGATTTTTGTGTGTTTTTCGGTTCTGCTTGTTGTGGGCGCACTAATTGGAGGCGGCCTATTGCGGGCACTGTTGCCAATTTTGAAGGACTCGCCGGTGTTGATGCGTGCCAACTACCGCGGGGAGAGTGTTCCGCTGGCAGGCGGTATCCCGATTGCTATGACTCTTTTGATTGGGTTTGGCGTTTTGCAAATTCTCTGGTCAGTTACTGACCGCTCTTATTTCGGAGCAGACGCCATTCAGACCGTCTATCTGGCATTTTTTGTGGTGCTTGTAGTGACTCTCTTTGGCCTGCTCGATGACGCGGTGGGTACGGCTGCGGCTAAAGGCCTGAGGGGTCATTTAGGGGCGCTCAGACAGGGGCGGTTGACTACTGGGCTACTCAAGTTGGCTGCTGGGGCAGTGGCTGGCTTAATTGCTTCATCACAAATTGAGGGATCGGTGCTGTGGATTGTTGTCGGTGCAGTTTGTGTTGCAGCTTGGGCAAATGTCGGCAATTTGTTCGATCTTGGTCCCGGACGCTGTATCAAAGTGTGCTGGCCTATTTGTGCAACCCTCACCCTTGTGTTTCTTGATGACCTTGTCCCATTGGCGTTGCTGCTGGGTTCGGTGCTCGGTGTTTTGGGTGCGGATCTCAAAGAAAAGGTGATGCTGGGTGATACCGGAGCCAACCCACTCGGCGCATTGGTGGGTGTTTGTTTCCTAGCTACGGGCAACCATGCAGTTCTCCTGGGTGGCTGCGTGGTTGGCATTGCGCTCAATCTGGTTGCCGAGAAGGTCAGTTTTTCACGCATTATCGTTTCCAACTCTTTACTGCTCCGACTGGACAGTCTCGGGGCGACTGAGGCCCGTCGGGCATTTCTTCGAAGCCCACGACAGTGATGCGCTGGACAGCAGAAATACGGTAGGGTGATATCCCGTCATGGTTTCTTTGCAAGCGACGGGAGCGTAAATGCCAAAGCACGTTTTTGTGACGGGTGGTGTGGCTAGCTCTCTCGGCAAGGGACTCACCGCTTCATCTCTCGGGCGCCTACTAAAGATGCGCGGTCTCAAGGTCACCATGCAAAAACTGGATCCGTACATCAACGTCGATCCCGGAACCATGAATCCTTTCGAACACGGTGAAGTTTTTGTCACTGATGATGGTGGCGAGACAGACCTTGACCTTGGTCACTATGAACGCTTTATCGATGAGAGTCTCACTCGTGCCTCTAATGCCACGACCGGCTCGATCTATCAATCAGTGCTGGCCGCAGAACGTAGAGGTGACTACCTCGGCAAAACCGTTCAGGTCATTCCGCACATCACCGATGAGATAAAGCGTCGAATCCATCGTGTGTCCACAGATGACATTGATGTGGTAATCACCGAAGTGGGCGGCACGGTAGGCGACATTGAGATCTTGCCGTTTTTGGAGGCCATTAGGCAGTTCCGAAACGAAGTTGGGCGAGACAACGTCTGCTACATCCACGTGACCCTGGTTCCATTCATTGGACCGTCGGGCGAGCAAAAAACCAAACCGACACAGCACAGCGTTAGTGAGTTGCGCAGTCGAGGCATTCAGCCAGATGTGATCGTCTGCCGAAGCGAGGAAGTGCTCTCGGAGTCACTAAAGCGCAAGATCTCAAATATGTGCGACGTACCAGAAAAGCATGTGATCAACGCAGCCGATGCCCGCAACATCTATGAGTTGCCATTGATACTCCATGATGAGGGAATTGACTCAGTCGTCTGTGAAACGTTGCGCCTCGATGCCGCTATTGATCTTTCGCCTTGGGAAGAGTTGGTAGAAAAAGTTGAGTCCGCGGTGACGCCGGTGCGGATTGGGTTAATCGGAAAATATGTCGATTATCAAGATGCTTATCTGTCGATCGTTGAAAGTTTGAAGCATGCTGGTTTTGCTCATGGGGCAAAAGTTGAGATCGATTGGATCCAAGCCGAAGAAGTTGAGGGTCTTCTGACAGCGGGTCGATTAGAGAATCTTGATGGGATGATTATTCCGGGTGGATTTGGT
>CAIYHK010000042.1 GCA_903925985.1 uncultured Actinomycetes bacterium | reverse complement strand
TTTCAGACGACGAAATGGCCGAGGTTTACCCGTATGAGGATTGGGTGCTTGCAAAGTCTGCGGTTGTTGGCCCGCCCTTAGGTGAATTTGAATCCGATTTGTTTGCCGGCATAGATGCTGCCGTTGTAGCCACAACCAACGGAGTAACACTGCGATGAGCACAGTGCAGTACCGACTTCAGCTCGGCAAGAAACAAGAAATTGTTGAAGGTCCAGATGGTGCTGATGTCGTCGTTTTGATTGATACTAAAGATGCAGATCTTGATCCATCTGTGGCATACATGCTTGGCAAATTGAAAGCAGAGGGCAGCACTGGAGCACTCATTGATGAATTGCGCTCGGGGCGAGCTGCAGTAGCGATTGCCAAATTGCGCAAGAACGCCTAGGCGCGCATTGCGCTGCGCAATTCTCGGTAACCGATCAGCACGGCGCCTGATTCCTTGATCGCATTAGCTAGCTCAGGACTCTTTGTGATGAATGCGTGATCGTCAATCCAACCTTGGGCAACGGCACCAAGTGCACGAACTTCAGGGGTGTCGATAGCTGGCTGGATATGGACCTCAGTGACGCCTGGTTGCAGGTTGGAGATCGACTCAAGTACGCGGTCAGTGCTTCCTGATCGCCAGTCATGATCAAAATGATCAGGGAACGTCACATTTTCATCTCGCGCTAACTGTCGAAATGGAAATCCAGCTTGTTCGGGCGTAATGGTTGACGGCAATCGGATTGGCAGACGAAACTCCACTGCAAGTTCCAGATAGACATCAAAAAATTCCGGCCGCAGGGTGATTGCCGAGAGGTGGGGCGCGAGATGTGTGACATCGATTCCCCAGACAATTGCGCGCTCAATCTGGGCCCGACACTCACGTAAAACTTCACTTACATCGGCGTGTTCCCACAGATCATCAATTGACTCGGGGAATCCACCGTCACCAGACAACAACGATGGTGCTTGGGTGAGTGGACCCCACCGATAGAGGGGATGCTCAGCGTTCAAAGTGAGGTGCACCCCGATGTCCTCTCCGCCATACATCGACGCTGCGTGTCGCGCCCACGGAGCAGGCATCATGATCGAGGCACAAGTGGCTAAGCCATTACGAATTGCGTCATATACGCCGAGGTTTGCGCCGTGGCACGAGCCAAGGTCGTCGCAAGAAATGATCAGCAACTTGGCGTCGGCTTGAAGGCCGAGAGCTTCTGCAGTTGAACGTGCCACGACCACCAAACTACCCCGAAGGTTGCTCGCAAAAGCCCCACAAGCCAAGGCGTGCCGCGCGCGCATCGCGTTCTGCTGCATTGAATTCATCGGCGTGTGCGGTATTTGGCGGGTACGGATAAGCAGTTGCGAATCCCTGCTCAATTAAAGCCCGATTGAGAAACACTTCGTCGGGCCCGACATACACATAGGCGAGGAGTCGCCCATACTTGTCGCGCGCCTCAATGTCACGGGCAAGACGCACACGCGATCCTTCTTGCAGTATCGATTTTGTGAAGTCACTTGCTTCCGGCCCAAAACACTCAATAGGGGCGCCCGGCTTCACCGTCTCGGGCGTGTCTACACCGATGAGCCTTATCTGGACATCGCGATCACCAATCCGTGCAACGAATGTGTCGCCGTCTACGACTCGCGTCACAACACCAGTCGAAGGGTCAGAATTTGTTGAACTACGGGTCGCGAAAAATGCGCCAACAGAACTAACAGTGACTAGAAGGGAAGCAGCTACAACGCCGCTTCGTTTCACAGGCGTTCGATAATCGTGCCGGTGCCGAGACCGCCACCGCAACACATTGAGACGAGACCGTATCGACCACCAGTGCGCTCAAGTTCGTAAAGCGCCTTGGTCATGAGGAAGCCACCGGTTGCACCAAGTGGGTGACCAAGTGCGATCGCGCCACCGTTGGGATTGGTCTTTTCAAGGTCGGCGCCGAGTTCCTTTGCCCACGCGAGCACAACTGAGGCGAATGCTTCGTTGATCTCGAATGTGTCAATATCGCCAATCTTCAGGCCGTTGCGCTTCAGCAGGTGCTGTGTGGCATCAATTGGGCCGGTGAGCATGAGTACAGGATCAACACCTACGAGGCAAGTATCAACAACACGGGCACGTGGTGTGAGACCTAACTGCTCGGCTTTCTTGGCGGACATCATGAGAACTGCTGACGCGCCATCAGAAATTTGGGACGAGTTTCCTGCAGTGTGAACACCATTTTCACGGGCCACTGGCTTCAGGTTGCGTAGTGACTCCAATGAAGTGTCACGGAGTCCTTCATCGCGAGTCACTGTGTGAGTTGTCTCGAGTGGATTGCGGTCGGCATCGAGGTCTGGTGCGGTTATCGGCATCCACTGGCCAGCAAAGCGGTCTTCGGCCCATGCCCTGGCGGCACGCTGTTGGCTCTGGAGCCCGAACTGATCGGTGTCCTCGCGCGTAACGCCCCACTTGTCTGCGATGCGCTCAGCACCTTCAAATTGTGAAGTGAACTCATACTGACCGAAGTAGGTCTTCGGGATCGGAACACCAAGACCAAGGTTCTTGTTTGAGTTGCTGCCAATCGGAACACGGCTCATCACTTCAACACCACACGCAAGGGCCACATCAACTACGCCCGCGGCAATGAGTGAAGTGGCAAGGTTGGTTGCTTGCTGTGAAGATCCACACTGGGTGTCAACGGTTGTTGCAGCAGTTCCGAGTGGAAGCCCAGCAGATAGCCATGCAGTGCGGGTTACGTTGAAACTCTGCTCGCCAATCTGGCTGACGCAACCGCCTACAACCTGCCCGACTTCGTTCGGGTCGATCCCGACTCGGTCAAGAATGCCCTTTTGGACATTGGCCAGCAGCTCAGCTGGGTGGAGGGAAGCCAGACCACCATTACGGCGGCCGACGGGGGAACGGAGGGCATCAACGATTACAACATCTGTCATGGAGTGATCTTAGGCGGGTCAACTAATCTCTCGGCATGGGGAGTCGGAGAACTGCTGCAATCTTTTTGGCTGCGACCATGGCTACGGCTATGGGTTTGGGGCTTTTTTCGGTGGAAGCAAGCGCTGAAACCAAGAATTCGCCAATTGAATCATCGGCTTCTCTGCGTCCAGCGTCGGGCCAATTGGTGGGTTCAATCTCGGTTTCACGAGGGTCTTTTGTCTACATCAGATCCAACATTTTCCTTGGTGTAGACACCAAGACATTGAAGCGAGGCGTCGGATATTGGCCCGGTACCGGGCGCCCTGGAAGCCTCGGCAACCCGACCTTTGCGGGTCACCGCACAGCGGCAACTAAGCCGTTCAATCTTTTAGTAAATGTTCGCAACGGTGATCGCGTTCAGATCTACTACGGCGGAGTGAAGTACGAATACCAAGTGTTTGATCACTTCAATGTGAAGCCAACTGATGTGTGGATCAAAAACGGAAAGTCTTTTTCTGTTTTTGGTACGCGCCTGCCAACGCTCACTTTGTTCACCTGCAATAACGGGACCCAATTGCGCTATGCGGTGTTTGCATTCAAAATCAATAACGGACCCACAAAGCCAAAGGTTCCGTTACCACCCCCGCCTTCGGGTGGTGGGAAACCCAAACCTCCAGCACCCAGCTGGTGAACCAAGGAGGCAGTAATGGATATTGGTCGTGTAGGTATCTGGCATGTGTTCGATCTCGTATCGCCAACGGAAACTCGGTCTGCGGTATTGACGCTGGAAGATCTTGGTTTCAAGGCAGTTTGGATTCCTGAAGCTGGTGGACGTGAAGCATTCGTTGCGTCGTCGGTGATTCTTGGCGCAACTACCGAACTTGTGGCAGCAACTGGAATTGCCAACTTGCATATGCGCGAGCCGATGTCAATGAATGCGGGCTGGCAAACCCTGTCTGATGCGTATCCGGATCGGTTTTTGTTAGGTATTGGTGTGAGTCATCAACCATTGGTTGAAGGTGTGATTGGTTCTACTTATTCAAAGCCTTATTCAACAATGGTGAAGTATCTCGATGGAATGGATTCCGGCCTGTACTTCGGTACCAAGCCAGCAGTTGCACCAACACGAGTGCTCGCCGCTCTCGGCCCCAAGATGCTGAAGCTCTCCGCCGAACGGACCGCGGGCGCGCATCCGTATTTTGTTCCAGTCGAACACACGCAGTTTGCCCGCGAGATTCTTGGGCCGTCACCAATGCTGAACACCGAATTGGCAGTCGTCATCACCAATGACATTGATGCTGGTCGAGAAATTGCTCGTAAATACATGTCTACCTATCTGCGCTTACCGAACTACACGAACAACCTGAAGCGTTTCGGGTGGACCGACACCGATATTGAAGAAATCAATGATCGTCTTGTAGATGCAATTGTTCCAGTAGGTGACATTGATCATGTAACGAGTCGGATCAAGGCACATCTTGATGCAGGCGCGAGCCACGTATGTGTGCAAGTGCTCAACGGCGCCATGAACAAGATGCCCTACGACGAGTGGAAGGCGCTGGCGGCAGCAGTAAAAGGGCTCTGAGACGTGGAGTCGGCACTTGCACAACTACGCCGCGAGTGGTCGGCATTTGAAAGCCTTTTAGCAGCCCCAGTTCTTGGACTTGCAGTACCTGATTGCCCGCAGTGGAACGTGGGTGATCTCGTGCTACACGTGGGTCGTGTCCAGCATTTTTTTGCCGAGATGGTTCGCTCTGGCCGCGACCGCCCGTTTCCACTGAGTGAGATCGCAGCGCCCTCCGAGAACGATGTGATTACGTGGGCACAGCAAGGAAGAGACAACTTTGTTGCCGAAGTGCTCGCTCATGGAAGCACAGCGTTTGCATGGTCGTGGACTCAAGACAAAACCGTTGCGTGGGTACTCCGACGGTTGCTACACGAAACACTTGTGCACCGTTGGGATCTCGAAAATGCAGTTGGCAACAAGATGCCAACAGATGCCGCAGTAGCTAGTGACTGTATTGATGAGTTTTT
>CAIYHK010000041.1 GCA_903925985.1 uncultured Actinomycetes bacterium | reverse complement strand
ATCTCGACACCTGCAAGCAACGGAAATGCGCAGTCATCGAGTTCCATCTTCACTCCACCGAGAGCGCCTAGGGCGGGAGTTACTTCTAGAAGCTGCAAGATGACCGGAGTGTCCGGTCCGAGCATCGCGCCTGAGGCGATTCGGAATAGGAGGCTGTAACCAATTTGGCCAGCCGCGCCAGTAACTGCAACACGTACGGGGGTAGTCATGGACTTAAGCGTATTTGGCTTGCCCCTTCCCTGCCTAGCCCACAGACAGAATCAGCCGCCAGTGGTCGTCGTCGCCGGCTCGGTCGTTGTGGTTGAGGAACCAGCGAGCAGGTTTAGAGCCACGAATTTGTTGATGGCATCGGCATAAACCTTCTTCATGTTGTCACCTAGGTGCACGCCATCGCTGGAGAGCCCAGAACTGCTTTCATCAGCGATCTTGAACCAGTCGAGCACCTTTACGTTCGGGTACTTAGCTGGCATTGCCCGGATCAATTCGTTTGTTGAGTCCTGCCAACCACGTTCGGGTACATGAATTGTGAGTAGAACAACAAGGCGAACATCGGCAAGTGGTTTGACTAACGCATCAAGTGTTTCTTGGTCGGTGCCGTTGTTGGTTCCAAGGTGTACGACAACAACAGACCCGAGGCGCTTGATGGCCCCGAGGTAGGCAGTGATCTCAACGCCGCCCAAGAATTGTCGATTCACTTTTGCATCAACCGTGAATCCAAATTCGGCGAGTTGGCTTGCTGCTCCAGCCATCACTGAATCACCAATTGCAAGTTTGTCAATTGCTTCTTTGTTGATTGTTGTAGTGGTCTCGCCTGGGGTAGTGGTCGAAGATCCACCTTCAATGGTGGTTGTTGGCCCAACCGAAGTGATGTCATCTTCGCCTTCTTTGATACCCGCTTCGATTCCCGTCACCTTCACGCTGGCAGTTGCAAGTGATGCAATTGAATATGCAAACGCGAGACAAACAACTAACCCTGCACTGAGAACCACTCGCCTTGCAGCTAGATCGTGTGACATGGTGTCACGGAGGCGTTCAAGCGATGAACCAAATTCACGCCGACGTACCGGCATTTCAATAAAGCGGTACGAGGCCTCAGTGATTGCCAATGACACGATCATCAAGGTGACGAACTCAGCCAGTGTCAGAGGCTTGCCAGCAAGCTTGCGATAGAACTGAAATATTGGCCAGTGGTACAGATACAAACCGTACGAACGCTGCCCGAGATAGACCAACACTCGATTGCCAATCACCTTGTGACCCAGCAAAGTTTCTGGATGAGTTACTGCAGCAATTGCAACCACAGTTGCAAGCCCAACAATGAGAAATCCACCACGGAACAAAAGGTCGTATCCGCGTGTTCCTTCGGGCCCACCTTCGACCACGAGTCGAAATTGCCACATCAACACCGCTAGCAAGACCAGCGAGAAGACGCCTGCGATATCGAATGCGCGTCCAGCGTTACGAGCACGCGAGCGAGAAATGGTCCATGGCTGCCAAAACATCGCGAGTGCTGCACCAAGCAAGATTCCTGAGAACCGGCTAAAGGATCCGAGATAGAGAACATCGATCCGTGAGACACTCCGACCGAACAGCGAAAAGTACTGCTCTGGATTCGGATCTCCGTTGGGAGTCGACAGCGGGCCACTTCTATAAAAGAAGGCGGTGAAGGCAGAGATAAAAACTGCAATTCCAAAGAGCCACAGGCCCACGCGTGGCAGGTATTTGCGACCCGCAAGCACAGCAAACATCACGAGCGGCCAGATCAGATAGAACTGCTCTTCGACTGCGAGTGACCAAAGGTGACGCAATGGCACGAACGCTGTTGATGAGAAATACGAAGTGCCTGTGATCGCCTGGAACCAGTTCGAAACATACGTGGCTCCGGCAACCACATCGCCCCGCAAAGCGCCGACTTCGTCGTGGTTGAACAACGACGTATACAGAGTGACTCCAACAAGCATTGTGATCAATGCAGGAAGGAGTCGCTTTGCCCGACGACGCCAAAAATCTCGCAGACTCACGCCACCGGTGCGTTGCCGCTCGGCAATGAGCAACATTGTGATCAGGTACCCACTGATCACAAAGAACACTTCTACGCCGAGGAATCCGGCACCGAGCCAATTGTGATTGGCGTGATACACAATCACTGCGAGTACAGCGAGTGCCCGCAAGCCATCAAGACCCGGAAAGTATGGAATTCGAAGTCGTGCCTCTGTTGAGTCGTTCACGACAGTGGCAACCCCAAGTTGGCGTACACCTCGCGCGTGGCTGTCGAACGATTCATTGTGTAGAAGTGAAGGCCCGGAGCACCACCAGCAAGAAGCTCGGCGCACAATTCGGTAGCCGCAGCTACCCCGATTCTTTGTACTTCATCGCCATCAGCGGCAGCCAACTTCTCCTCTAGCCATTTCGGAAACACAGCACCGGACAATTCCGCCATGCGTTTCACCTGTGCGTTATTCGTAACTGGCATGATCCCTGGAACGATCGGCTTGTCAACACCAAGCGCCTTTAGTTCATCGACCATTGTGAAGTAGTGGTGTGCTTCAAAGAAGAACTGGGTGATCGCAAAATCGGCAACGGTTAGTTTTGCTGCGAGGTGATGCCGATCGTTGATTCGCGATTCGGATTTTGGGTGACACTCTGGGTGTGCCGCCACACCGATACTGAAACTTCCGCGTTCAGCAATCTGTTCTACGAGTTCAATCGCATATCGGTAGTCAGACGGTTTGTGATCAATCGGGTCTGCGGGTTGATCTCCACCGAGAGCAAGAATGTTTTCGACACCAACGCCTTCATATTGATCGAGAATCTCGTCGATTTCATTGCGGCTGTGCCCAACGCAAGTGAGGTGTGCCATCGGCGTGATGGACGATTCCTTACGGATCCGAGCCACTAAATCGTGAGTCAGGCTCCGAGTAGTACCCCCTGCGCCATAAGTAATCGACACAAAACTTGGTGCCAACGGGGCAAGTTCGGCGATGGTCTGCTCAAGTACACCCGTGGCGGCATCGGTCTTGGGAGGAAAGAACTCGAATGAGAAAGTTCGTCCTGCATTAAGAAGGTCTGCGATACGAGCCATGGCTTGGTAAAGGTTAGGTCAAAGACCCTCACTGTGACCTGCGTGTATATCAGTGTCTGAAATGTCGGGTGCCTGTAAAGACCATTGCAATGCCGTGTTCGTTGGCGGCCTCTATGGATTCCGCATCACGAACTGAGCCACCAGGCTGAATAACTGCCGTCACGCCAGCGGCTGCAAGGGTATCGATCGAATCACGGAACGGGAAGAATTCATCCGAGGCACAGACCGAACCTGAGGCTCTTTCACCTGCACGGTTAATCGCAATACGAACTGCATCCACACGATTTGTTTGCCCGCCACCGAGCCCCACAGCTACTGAGTCATTCGCCAACGTGATCGCATTGGACCAAACCGAGGCGCACACCTTCCATGCGAGGTCAAGAGCTTCCCATTCCTTTGCAGTTGGCTCACGCTTGGTAACAACTTCGAATGAGCTGCGCTGTTCGTTCACTGGGTCAGTTGTCTGCACGAGCACTCCACCGTCAATGCTGCGCACAGAAAGTGGCAGTTCGTTGTAAGGAGCAGGTGCCACCAGTACTCGCAAGGCGGGCTTCTTTCTAAAAACTTCCAACGCTTCGGCGCTGTAAGACGGTGCAATCACAACTTCGGTGAAAACTTGCGAGATGGCATTCGCTGTATTGGTATCCACTTCCCGGTTTATTGCAACGATCCCTCCGAAAGCACTTACTGGATCAGCATCAAAAGCAGATTGGTAAGCGTCCAATGCTGAATCAGCGAATGCCACACCACACGGATTTGCGTGCTTAATGATCACAGCTGCCGGTTGAACAAACTTGTGCACTAATTGCCATGCAGCTTCGCCATCAAGCACATTGAGATACGACATCTCTTTGCCGTTCAGTTGCTCTGCTTTGTCCCACCAGCTCTGTGCGCCTGACACTGTGTATCTAGCACCCGCTTGGTGGGGATTTTCACCGTAACGCAAGGTTGCAGATTTCTCAGCCACAAGAGTCAGAGTCTGTGGCATTTCTTCTTCATCAGTCATCCAGCGTGCCACTTCGACGTCGTACGCGGCAGTGGTCACAAACGCCTTCCGGGCAAGCTCGCGTCGCAGAGCAAGATCAAACTGGTTGTTGCGGATCGCATCAACAACGCGTTGATAGTCCGCAGGATCGACAACCACGCCAACATGTGCATGATTTTTTGCTGCGGCACGAACCATTGCGGGCCCACCAACATCGATTAGTTCAATCGAAGGGTTTGAGTTAAACGGGTAAAGGTTCACAACAACGAGAGCTACCGGCTCAATGCCGTGCTTCTCAAGATCGGCACGATGCTCTGGATCTGCAATATCGGCGAGGATTCCGCCGTGCACCTTTGGATGCAAAGTGACCACACGGTGTCCAAGAATCGCTGGGTAACCGGTTACATCGGCAACATCGGTGACAGGTGTTCCTGCTTCAGCAATTGCCTTTGCAGTTCCACCACTGGAGAGAAGATCCCAGCCCAGTTCGTGGAGGCCCTTGGCGAGTTCCACCACTCCTGTCTTGTCAAATACCGACAGCAGTGCACGGGGCATTGCATCTCCTTCAGATCAGATTGAAAACCAATTTACTCGCGACCATCTTTAGCCTCGCACTGAAATTGCTTTCTGGACGAGTATCTTTTCATTTTGTGAACGAGCGTTCCGGATGGACCTTCCTCAGTAATCACGCGCATGTTCTTGTCTGCCTCGCTCGTGATCCTGACCTGCGCGAGAGTGAGATCGCAGATCTTGTCGGCATCACCGAACGCACAACTAGGGGAATCATCGCCGACCTTGAAGATGCAGGGGTGCTCAGCATCACGAAAATCGGGCGGCGTAATTCCTACGAGATCAATCGCAAAGCCCGACTGCGACACCCGCTCGAGGGCAATAAGACTGTGGGCGACTTGTTGAAATCCGT
>CAIYHK010000040.1 GCA_903925985.1 uncultured Actinomycetes bacterium | reverse complement strand
TTGGATCATGTGCTCGTCGCACGGACACCCTTTGCCGCGCCTGTTTTATAAGCAGCTCAATATCAACAGACAGATCGGGGCCAATACCCGTACGGATATCGAATGCCTCCACGTGTACTTGGCTAACACCGTTTGATTGAAGCATTGGCCTGATTGCTCGAATCAATGGACTCGGACCACACATCACGGCGTGTGCACCCACCAAACCTTCTTTACCGACACTGCGAATTATGTCCTCTGGCTTAAGGCGCGTGCCTTCAGAGGAAACATGAAGGTGCAGGTTGATCAGCCCATCATTGGCAGCCTGCTGTAGAGCGCTGAGACCAGGACCGTCATCACGAGAGCGTATGCAATAAAAGAGTGTCGGCTTTTCAACTCTTGAGGAGGTTAGTGATTGCAATGCGGCGAGGAATGGTGTGATACCAACACCACCTGCAATCCACACCGTCTTAGCCGATGGGTCGCTAGGAAGTGGATGGAGAGATCCGTATGGGCCCTCAACTATGACCCGGTCACCTAACTGCACCGACTGCATCAGATTGTGTGTCCAGTCACCCAAATCACGAATCAGGAATCTCAGCACTCCCTCCTTTGGCGACGATGCGATGGTGAACGGGTGGGGTTCGGTGAGACCGCGTTTTGAAAATTTGAGAAATGCAAACTGACCTGGTCGCTGCTCAATCGCGTTGCCGAGAGGTTCGAGTTCAATGGTGAGCGTTTCACCAGCTTTGGCGATATCGCTTACTCGGTATCTGGAACCACGTTTGATCATGTCGCGCCAAATCACCCGGTACACCCAGGCGGCGAGTCCGAAAATCATGAAACCGGTAAACCACCAACCCCAGGGTGAATTGTTCGCGTATGGCTTGGTCGATGTGTAGAAGTGCCAGCAAGCAAATGCGTACGGCAGTACAAGAAGTTTGTGACTCAGTCGCCACCATCGAGTTGGCAACCAGCGCAAAAGACTGATACCTACAAGGATGTAAAGCAATGTTGATCCGGTTTCAGCTAGATCTTCAGCAGCATCTGCAATGTTCTTTGATGCCCCCCTGATCCCTTTAACATCATCCACATTTTCGATGTGAAGCCACATCGCCCCAACTGCAATTGCTCCATACCAACGATGCCAGCGGTACATCCGATCTAGGCCGCCAAAAAACTTCTCCAAAAAGAGTGCACGAGTTGAGAGAAGATTGCTCCATGCCATCAGCAGAATTGATGCCGCACCAATAAAGAGTGCGAATCCAACACCATCGTCGCCGACTGCGTTGGCAAATGCGAACCAGCCAATTAGAACTGAGCCAATTGCGACTATCGGTCCGATCCAGTGAATGCCAACGTGGGGGAGTACTGGACGTTCGGGACGATGAATCCGCCAGTCATCTCTGCTGCCTGCCAGTCTCTTTGCCGCAGTGGTTGCTTGTGAAAGTTTTGGGACAGGCACATGTTGAGAATACTGAAATAGTCGTCACGCCAAGCGTCAGCATTGGAGTGCAAACCTGCTCTTTGCCTGAAAGACTGTGACAATGGCAAGTCTTGAAGTAACCAATCCGGCAGACGGAACTGTGATTGAAAACGTTCACAATTCATCTGTTATGGAATGTCTTGATGCAGTCAATCGTGCGCATGATGCCGCGCAAATGTGGCGCACAACTGCACCTCGTGAACGTGGGGAAATTCTCCGTAAGGCATTTGAAATCATGCTGGCCAATAGAGACAGCCTTGCTGAGTTGATCACCCGAGAAAACGGCAAGGTTCTTGCAGATGCGCAAGCTGAAGTCGCATATGCAGCCGAGTTCTTCCGTTGGTTTAGTGAAGAGGCTGTGCGAATTGATGGGGATTACCGTCGCGCACCAAATGGTGGCAATTGGCTTCTGGTGTCGCGCCAACCCGTGGGGGTCGCACTACTTGCCACTCCATGGAATTTCCCTGCAGCAATGGCAACACGCAAAATTGGCCCAGCACTGGCGGCAGGGTGTACCGCGGTACTGAAGCCCGCCCATGAAACTCCCTTGACTGCACTTGCTATCACGAAGATTCTCAGAGACGCTGGCTTGCCAGACGGCGTTCTGAACACTGTGGTTACAGATCAGCCTGGAGCTGCAGTGGAAGCGATGCTTGATAGTGGCCGAGTCCACAAACTTTCATTCACTGGTTCAACACGTGTTGGTTCACTGCTCATTGCGCAAGCAGCCAAGCGAGTCATCAACTGCTCAATGGAGCTCGGCGGTAATGCTCCACTGATTGTGTTTGAAGATGCAGACCTGGATGCAGCAATCGATGGCGCGATGATTGCCAAGATGCGCAATGGTGGTGCTGCGTGTACGGCTGCAAACCGACTATTTGTGCATGAAAACATCTATGAGGAGTTTGCAGCGCGTTTCACCGATCGAATGTCATCACTTCGTGTTGGTAACGGACTCGATTCAGGCACCAATCTTGGCCCTCTGGTTTCGTCTGCGCAGCAAGAACGTGTGGCGGCACTGGTTTCCGACGCGGTTACTGACGGTGCAACCATCGCTTGTGGCGGCAAGAAGGCGTCAAGTGTTCAATGTGGTTACGAGGCAACTGTTCTCGTTGACGTTCCGATAGGTGCACGGATCCTCAATGAAGAAGTATTTGGCCCTGTTGCGCCGCTGGTTCGATTCGGTGATACCGATGAGGTGATCGCGCATTCAAACAACGTTGAGCATGGTTTGGTCTCCTATGTGTTCACAAAAGATGTTGGCAAAGGCATGCGTGTTGCCGAG
>CAIYHK010000039.1 GCA_903925985.1 uncultured Actinomycetes bacterium | reverse complement strand
TAGATCACCGGGTGCGAGATCGTCAATGCGTTCAATCACCAACCCACCGTTGGCACCTGCAGCTATCGCTGAAGCTTGTTGCGCTACAGCCCGAGCGCGGAATGACTTCAATTCCTCCTGCAATGAACGCACTTCAGCAAGTTTGCGTTCTAGTGCCTCAAACAAATTGGCAGAAGACGATCCAAGCATCTCTCCAATCTGACGCAACTCTGATTCCTGGCGTTGCAACAGTGCGATCGTGTTGTCGCCAGTAACTGCTTCAACACGTCGCAAATTGGACCCAATAGATGACTCAGAAACAATCTTGATGGTTCCGATGTCGCCAGTTGCCGAGGCATGGGTTCCGCCGCAGAGTTCAATTGATGATCCGGCGCGCAACACTCGGACAACATCGCCGTACTTGTCACCAAAGAACGCCATCGCACCCATCTCAAGCGCTTCGTCCTTTGCTGTTTCGAATGCGTCAACACTCGCGTTCTTCAAAACTTCGGCGTTGGCGAGCCGCTCAATAGCTGCAATCTCCTCAGGGGTCACAGCTGCATAATGACTGAAGTCGAATCGCAGCCGCTGGTCATCCACCAACGACCCCGCCTGTTTCACATGGTCACCCAAAATTTCACGCAGGGCCCAGTGCAAAATGTGAGTGCCTGTGTGATTACGGCGAATCGCCTGACGCCGATCGCTATCAACACTCGCAGTTGCGACTTGACCCACTGTTACAACTCCCCGATCGGGTTTGCACAAGTGCATTCTGAGACCCGGTAGCGCAAAGGTCGTATCAATCACCTCTAGTGCGCCCGAATCGGTGACTAGTTGGCCCGTATCACCAACCTGACCACCGCTTTCAGCGTAGAACGGAGTTGAGTCCAGGAACACTTCGAGCAGATCTGGATCGGCTGCGTGTTCGTGTACCGCAACCACTTTGCCTGTAGCTTCCGTGGTTGCATAGCCAACAAAAACTGTGGCACCAAGTTTTTCAACTAACGAGCGGTACAGCGTCTGTGATTTCTCATCGACAACTCCGGACTTTCGAGCAGCCTTGGCGCGCTCGCGTTGTTCGGTCATCTCGGATTCAAATCCCACGAGATCAACTCCAACACCGCGCTCCCCAGCAATCTCGGTAGTCAGTTCGAGTGGGAATCCATAAGTGTCGTGCAACAAGAATGCGGTCTTACCACTCAGTCCCTTGGCTCCTGCAGATTCCATTTCGTGTTCGAGAATGCCCATTCCTGTAGTGAGAGTGTGGCGGAAGCGCTCCTCTTCCTTGGTCAGTACCTCGAGAATGAAATCGTGATTGGCACGCAGATCTGGGTATGCCTCACCCATTACTTCAATGGCGGTTTCAACAAGCGATGGCATCACGAGTTTCTCGGTGCCCAAGAGGTATGCATGGCGAACCGCGCGGCGAATAATTCGACGCAGTACATAACCACGGTTCTCGTTAGAGGGAAACACGCCGTCGTTAACGAGCATCGTTGACGACCGGGCATGCTCAGCTAAAACTCGCAACGAGAAACTTGAGCGATCGTCGTAGTCACCGGGTCTGTACTTGGAGCCAGTCACCGAAGCCGCACGATCCACCAATGGGGCAAGCACATCGCTCTCCCATACCGAATCAACACCTTGCAGGAGAGTCAGAATGCGCTCGAGTCCCGCACCAGTGTCAATGGAAGGTTTGGGGAGTCGCTCTCGCGACCCATCCTTGGCCTGGTTGTATTGCATGAAGACCAGGTTCCAGAACTCAAGGAATCGGTCACCATGAGGATCATTCAGCGGGCCTCCATCGGGACCAAATGCTGCTCCACGATCAATGTGAATTTCCGAACACGGACCACATGGCCCCGTCTCACCCATCTGCCAGAAGTTGTCCTTGTCACCGAGACGCTGGATTCGATCGGGACGCACACCGACTGTGTCGCGCCAGATCTGTTCGGCCTCATCGTCGCTTTCATGAACGGTTATCCAGAGCTTGTCACCATCAAGACCAAAAACTTCCGTGACAAGATCCCAGGACCATTTGATTGAGTCCTCTTTGAAATAGTCGCCAAACGAAAAATTGCCGAGCATCTCAAAAAACACGAGGTGGCGCTTTGTGCGGCCAACGTCGTCCAAGTCGTTGTGCTTTCCACCGGCGCGTGCACACTTCTGCACACTCACTGCGCGAGGGTATGGAGCCACTTCGTCGCCGGTGAAAAACGGCTTGAAAGGAACCATTCCCGCCACAGTGAAGAGAATTGTCGGATCATGTGGGATTAGCGATGCCGATGGCACCACGGTGTGTCCCCTGTCGGCAAAGTATCCCGAAAACGCCTTGCGTAATTCGTTTGCCGAGGTTGGGTGCTTACTCATGCCTTTTTGAGCCTACCTTCAGGGGCGCTATGGGCTTAGGTGTTATCAAAGTAGTGAATTCCATCCATCGAGTCAGGCAGGTACTTCTGCGACTTTGACCCACTCGGGTCATTGTGTGGGGACACATAGTCCACACCGTGCCCGAGCTGTGTCGCTCCTTGGTAATGGGAGTCACGAAGATGCGCAGGCACCTCTGCCACTCGACCGTTGCGAACGTCTTCGCGAGCTGTCCAGATTGCCATTGCTACTGCGTTGCTCTTTGGCGCTCGTGCGATGTGAACGGCAGCTTGTGCAAGGTTGAGTTGAGCCTCAGGCAAGCCAACCACATCCAGCGCTTGCGCCGCCGCTACGGCAACGGTAAGGGCCGATGGATCCGCCATGCCAACGTCTTCACTCGCTGCAATGATCATGCGTCGGGCAATGAAGCGTGGATCTTCGCCGGCTTCAAGCATCCGCGCCAGCCAATACACAGCGGCGTTTGGATCTGACCCTCGCATGCTTTTTATGAACGCAGAGACGACGTCATAGTGATCGTCACGCCCGTAACGCAGGGCGCTCGTACTTAGCGCAGCCTCTGCGTGCTGGAGTTGAACAGAGTTTGGGCGCGCTAATGCACACGCGACCTCAACCGCAGTAAGTGCTTGGCGCCCATCGCCTAGGCATCGCTCAGCAATCAACTGGGTGGCTTCGGTATCGGCGTCCATCCCCTCGGCTGCTACGCCTCGCATCACGAGAGTTTCAATGTCTTGTCTGGCCAATGGCTCGAGTCGAAACAGGGTCGACCGGCTTCGTAAAGGCGCATTCACTTCAAAGAAAGGATTTTCGGTTGTGGCTCCAATCAGAGTGATTAAGCCCTCTTCTACCGAGGGCAATAACGCATCCTGCTGAGCCTTGTTGAACCTGTGAATTTCATCCACAAAGACAATCGTGCGTTGACCTTGCGTTCCCAAGCGGTCACGCGCAGCCTCAATCACTTCGCGAAGGTCCTTCACTCCCGATGTCACTGCTGAAACGCGTTCAAAATGGCGACTGCTAACACAAGCCACTACCTCGGCCAGAGTTGTTTTCCCTGTGCCTGGTGGCCCCCACAAGATCACCGAACGCAAAGTGTCGTTTTCGACCATCTTCCGAAATGGTGCCCCAACTGCTACGAGTTTTTGTTGGCCTACAACTTCATCGAAGTTGCGTGGCCGCAAGCGTGCTGCAAGTGGTGCTTGATTCTGTAATCGCTCGCGAGCTGCGCCAGAGAACAGGCTCTCATTTTTCATTTAGGCGTTGCTGGGAGGAGGCAACGGACGCAGACCTAGCTCAGCCAACTGTTTGGCATCGATCTGCGTGGGTGCGTTGGTCATCGGATCAAGACCCGACTGTGTTTTTGGAAAAGCGATTACTTCACGAATGTTTTCTTCCCCTGCGAGTATCGCCGTGAGCCGGTCAATGCCGAATGCGAAACCACCATGCGGTGGTGCACCATATTTGAATGGCTGCAGGAAGAACCCAAATCGACGATCCGCTTCCTCGTCTGAGATGCCGAGTCGGTTAAACACTTGTCGCTGGAGTTCTGGCTCATGAATTCGTATCGAACCCGAGCCGAGTTCCCAACCGTTAAGAACGAGGTCATAAGCGAGCGCTCGCACAGACAGTGGATCGGTTTCGAATTTGTCAAGGTCGTCAGGATGCGGGTGACAGAACGGGTGGTGTCCTGGTTTGGGCTTGCCGGAAACCGGATCCACTCCGACGAACAATGGGAAGTCAACCACCCACACATATCGATAAGGACCTTCGTGGACTGGTGGGCGTCCGATGTCATTGCGCAGCTGCCCCAGAACTTCACAGGCGTTGTGCCACGAATCAGCAACCATGAGAATGAGATCGCCCTCAACAGCTCCAGTTGCGGCCAACAAAGCGGCGATTTCTGTTTCGGACAAAAACTTTGCCACCGGCGAATCGAGTTGGCCACCAGCTTGCACCCGCATCCACACAAGACCCTTGGCCCCGAGTTTCTTTGCCCGATCGGTCAAAGCGTCGAGTCGATTACGTCCCGCTGCTGCAGTATCGGGATACTCCCCTGCACGTACACACAGACCCTTGATTGACTCAGCAGTCGAGAACGCCTTGAACTCAGTCGAAGCAAAAATCTGTGTCAATTCAATCAATTCGAGACCAAAACGCAGGTCAGGCTTGTCAACGCCAAATCGTTCCATCGCTTCACGCCAGGTGATCCGCTGAATCTCTGGTGGTCGCTCACCCGTGACGGCCTCGGCGGCAGACATAACTGCTTCGCTAATGGCAGCGAGTACGTCATCTTGCGTCACGAACGACATTTCCGCATCCAACTGCATGAATTCGTACTGGCGATCAGCGCGCAGATCCTCATCGCGTAAGCATCTTGCTATTTGGTAGTAGCGGTCCATGCCAGCCACCATCAACAACTGCTTCCACAGCTGTGGTGATTGTGGCAACGCATAGAAAGACCCCGGCTCTTTACGCGAAGGCACAAGAAACTCTCGTGCGCCCTCTGGAGTTGACGGCATCAGAAACGGTGTCTCGACCTCGACAAAGTTCTGGCGTTCCATGGCGGCCCGAATTGCAGAGTTAACCGCTGCACGAACACGGATGTTGCGCTGCATGCGTTCACGACGAATATCTAGATACCGATATCGCAGCCGAATGCTCTCATCAACATCATCGGCTCGTTGGTCAATCGGGAACGGCGGCGGTTCGGCGGCATTGAGAATTTCAACTTCACAATCACCGATTTCAATCTCGCCCGTCGCCAACGACGAATTGATGGTCCCTTCAGGGCGCGCACGAACAGTTCCGGTGATTCGCACCACGTATTCACTACGAACGTCGACGGAGTTATCCACCACACACTGCAAGACACCCGAGAAATCACGTAGATCAACAACGGCTTTGTAGTCTGCGAGTCGTGGCATGCGGGACCTCCCTATGCGAGCGGGTACGCTCATTTCAGATGCG
>CAIYHK010000038.1 GCA_903925985.1 uncultured Actinomycetes bacterium | reverse complement strand
GAATTTCTTCGGCCATCCAGTCAGCACCGAGCATGAAGCCACTAATGCCGATCGGAATGAAGCGACCTGGGTACGAACCGCACCACTCTTCGATCTGCCAGTCGTTGTATGCGCGGGTCATCGCCGCTACATATTCGTGGTCAGTGTTCTGCATAAAGAACTGACCACCCATTCCCGGCCATGACGGGAAGTTGATTGCGGCAAGAACACCATTGGCGTCCATGTCTTTGATGCGCTGGTGCACATCGTGTGTGCCTGGGCGAACCTGATCAAAGGAGCCTGGGTCCGAGCCCCATGACTCCGGTGGGCGGCCCTGCACTGCATTCAAACCAAAGGTCGAAATCTCGGTGCCTTCAATTAGCCAAGCATCAGTTCCATTCTCGCGACGAATCACGCGCGGAACGCGGTCCTTGAACTTCGCAGGAACGTGATCCTTGAAGTAATCGGAAAGTCCGGGCGGCTCAACTACGTGGTCATCCACGCTGATGAGAATCATGTCCTCTAACTGCATCACTACCCCCTATGTATGGCGTTGTTCAAATAGTAACCCCGTTAAGGACGATTTTGGCAAGCGCCAAAGACATTTTGTTAGCGGTATCGACCCGTCTCGTGGGCAATAACCCAGTAAGGGATGCCGGTCTCATCAGCAAGCCACTTCGTGATCTCCTGGCGAGTTGTTACCGTCACGTCACTTCCGATGCCCTGCTTTTTGTGCCACCAATCAAGAGCACCCATGGCAATGGTGGGTTCTATTGCTCGAGGCCCCAACGGCGGCGGATTGCCTTTTCAAGTCGGCCAAAAACCACCGAGTCCACGATGATCCCGATGACCAGAATCACAATCATCACAGCGAGCAGGCCGCGGTAATCATTCACGGCCCGGTTTTCCTGCAACAACGAACCGATTGAGGGTTTGCCTTTGATAATTACGAGCAGCTCTCCCGCCATCAGGCTGCGCCATGCAAATGCCCAACCTTGTTTCAACCCAGACACCAAGCCAGGTAGCGACGCCGGAAACACAATGTGACGGAATGAATTCCAGCCACGCGCACCGAGCACTTTGCCCGCACGCAACAGCACCGGTGGGATGTTGTCTGCGCCCGAGATGAGCCCATTGGCTATCGCAGGGGCTGCACCTAACACCACCACAAACAAGATCGCGCGCTCTGAGAGCTGGAACAGCACGATCGCAAGCGGGAACCATGCGATGGATGGCATGGTTTGTATTCCCGTGATGAACGAACCAAACGCCGCCCGCACGGCACGAATGCGTGCAACGAGTCCACCGATAACAAGCCCAATTAAAACTGCAGCGAAATAGCCAACAAACGCGCGCCGCATCGTGGTGAGCGTGGCTTCCCAGATCGTGCCTTCACGCAACATCTCCCATAACGTGCTGAAAGTTTTCCCGGGTCCAGGAAGGATGTATTCGGGCTTCCACTCCGACCACACCACTACTTGCCAAAGGAACAAACCAATAACTAACGCACCGATCTTTGGCCAAAGGTTGGACCACACCGATGCAGCTGTATTACGCCCGATGCTTGGTGCGCTCTCAAGTTTGTCCAGCCCAGCAAGTTCTTGATCATTCAGATCTGACTCATTCACTCCGTCAGTCGTTGGCATGGCGACGTACCTCCTCACGCAGACGTTGGGTGATCTCCGCAGAAAGTGAACTCACCTCAGGCGAGTCAATTCTTCGTGGCCGCGGAATATTGACTTCAATCTCGTGCGCCACTTTTCCTGGGCGACTTGTGAGAACCAACACCCTGTCACCAAGGCGTGACGCTTCACGAACATTGTGCGT